>QHXH01000100.1 GCA_003222855.1 Acidobacteriota bacterium | reverse complement strand
AAAGCATTCATTCATGGATCTGTGTAAGCAGCCGGAGTTGGCGGCCGAGGTTGCGCTGGGCCCCGTGCTCGACTTTGATTTTGACGCGTCGATCTTGTTCAGTGATCTCTTATTCCCACTCGAAGCTTTGGGAATGGGTTTGGAATACACGGATCAAGGACCACGGCTCGAATGGAAGCTTGATCCAAAATCTGTTTCAGCTTTGCGCTCAATCGATGATGCCTGGCCGCACCTGCTGTTTCAGGGGGAAGCGATGCGGGCGACGCGCGAACGCCTGCCGCCCGATCGCAGCCTGATCGGATTTGTCGGCGGCCCCTGGACCTTGTTTGTTTATGCTGTGGAGGGAACACACAAAGGTGCCTTGAATGAATCGAAGCAGCAGCTGCCGCTGTTTCCAAAATTTTGCGAAAGCATCGTGCCGCTGCTCGCGCGCAACATCGAGCTTCAACTAAGAAATGGCGCGGAGGTCGTCATGATCTTCGATACTGCAGCCGGAGAACTGTCGCCGGGTCTGTTCTTATCGGAAGTTGTGCCCCAGCTGCAAACGCTGACGGCAACCAACGGATCGCGCATCGGTTATTATTCCAAAGGGACCCAACCGGCGCACCTGGCCCATGCGCTTTTCAGAGACGGCTCGCTGGCGGGAGTTGGCATCGATCATCGATGGGATTTGCTGGAAGCGTGCAAGACTCTTTCAGCTGGTTTCGTGCAGGGGAACTTTGATCAATCGCTGCTGCTGAGCGAGCGTAGCGAACTGCAGCGCCGCCTGCGGGCGTTTCTTGAACCCGTAATCAGAGCCAGGCCGCCGGGTTGGATTTGCGGCTTGGGCCATGGCGTTTTGCCAGGGACGCCTGAAGACAATGTCAGATTTTTTGTTGAAACAGTCAGAGAGGTAATGCAGTGACAGATTTATTCGCCAAGTACGACGTCCCGGCGCCGCGTTATACCAGTTATCCGACCGTTCCGTTCTGGACGGACTCGCCGACGACCGAGCAGTGGGTCGAGCATCTGAATAAAGCATTTGCCGGCGCGACCGCCACCTGGTCGCTTTATTTCCATCTTCCGTTTTGCGAATCGCTTTGCACGTTCTGTGCCTGCAATACGGTCATCACCCGCGATCACGGGCGTGAAGAAGGTTACGTCGATCTGCTTTCGACCGAATGGAATCTTTATCTTGATCGCGTTCCGGCGCTGACCGAACGGCCTTTGCTCGGGGTGCATCTCGGCGGCGGCACGCCGACGTTTTTCGCGAAAGAAAATCTGGAACGGATTCTTAAGCCGATTCTGTCCCGCACCCGCATCGATCAGGATCGCTTCGAAGCGTCGGTTGAAGTGCACCCCGGGCACACGACGCGGGAACAATTGTCGATGCTGCATGAATTGGGCTTCACGCGAATTTCGATCGGCGTGCAGGACTTCGATCAGGAAGTGCAGAGGCTGGTCAATCGCCACCAACCTTACGAAGTGACCAAGTCAGTGACAGACATCGCGCGCGAACTGGGGTTTACCTCGGTGAATTACGATTTGATTTACGGGTTGCCGCGACAGAATCCTGATCGGTTCCGTGAAACGGTTGAGAAAACAATCGAGTTGCGGCCCGATCGAATCGCACTCTACAGTTTTGCGCGTGTGCCCTGGATCAAACCGGCGCAGCGCAGTTACAAAGACGAGGACCTGCCGGTTGCCGGTGAGAAACGCGCTTTATATGAATTAGCGCGTGAGATGCTGGCGGCTTCGGGTTATGTCGAGATCGGAATGGACCACTTTGCGTTGCCGCACGACGGCATGGCTGAGGCGCAACGCAAACACACGCTGCATCGCAACTTCCAGGGATACACCGAGACGCGCACGACCGTGTTGTTAGGCCTCGGGGTGAGCGCAATTTCTGAAACGCCCACCTGCTTTCATCAAAACGAAAAAGCTTTTCCGGTTTACGAACGTCGCGTGCGAAACCACGAGATTCCCACGCTGCGTGGGCATATTCTAAGTGAAAAAGATCGGCAACTGCGCGAACAGATACTGCAGTTCATGACGCGATTTGAAGTCGATCTGCTTCCTGAGCAACGGCAGGACGCGAAGAAGTTTCTGCGGCCGATGATCGAGGATGAATTAGTCCGAGTAACTGATCACGCGCTGACGCTAACTGAAAAGGGAACGCCTTTCCTGCGCAATGCGTGCATGTTCTTTGATCAAAGACTGCGCAGTCAGGAGCAAAGGCCGCAGGTATTTTCGCAAGCGCTGTAGCCCCAAGTTTCTCATTCTCACCCGGTTTCAGCCGGGTGGCGGTGCCGGTTCCCGTTGATTTCAAACAACCGTTTAAACGGCAATAATATACTTGACTCATCGCCTTGCGGCCTTCGTGTGGATTGGTCTTATGTTCGTGTTTTTTCGTGGTTTGCTTTGCAGATGAATCACGAGAACCAAACCACGAAATCACACGAACCAGGAATCACGAAAAGACACAAAGGTTCAGCTGATGAGTCAAGTATGTTATTACCGTTTAGACGGTTTCCCGGACCTTAGCTTGGCGCAGTTCACCTGGCTGAAGCTGGGTCTGAATGAGACCGGATTGGTCCGAAAGAATTCGATAGCCTTCGGTATCGGAAAGACTTATTGCGCAAAGCCTCGGTCATCTCTCAGCAACCTGATGACTCGCGCACTTTCATCGCTGAGAGATCCTCTCACACGTTAAATCTAAAATTAACGATGTCGCCTTCCTGCATGATGTAGTCTTTGCCCTCCAGCCTCAACAACCCCTGCTCGCGCGCGGCGGCGTATGAGCCCGCCCGCATCAAGTCGTCATAACCGACAATTTCAGCTCGAATGAATCCGCGCGCGATGTCCGAATGAATTGCCCCGGCGGCGTCTTGCGCGCGCGAGTTCCGTGGAATCGTCCAGGCGCGCGCTTCCTTTTCGCCGGCAGTTAAGAATGACATCAGACCGAGGACGCGATAGGCGCTCTTGATCAATTGATCGACGCCGCTGCTTTTCACGCCAAGCGATTCGAGATATTCGATTCGCTCAGCGGGCGAAAGGTCGACCAGGTCGGCTTCGAGTTGCGCGCAGATGACTACGCACTCTGCACCTTCTTCAATTGCCACTGCGCGCGTCGATTTCACGTGTTCATTGGCGTCACTGTCAGCGAGCGTCGCTTCGTTAACGTTCGCCGCATAAATCGTCGGCTTCATCGTCAGGAGGAAATAGTTTCGCGCAATGGTAGTTTCTTCTTCGTTCAGTGCGACGCTGCGCGCCGGCTTGAACTCTTCCAAGGCCGGCTGCAGTTTATCCAGCACCGCTAATTCGGCGCGCGCGGCTTTATCCCCGCCCTTCGCAGTTTTCTGCACGCGCTCTCGCCGCCGTTCAACTGTTGCCAGATCAGCCAGCGCCAGTTCGATCTGGATGGTTTCGATGTCTCGGCGGGGATCGATCGAATGATCAAGGTGAACCACCGTCTCGCTTTCAAGACAGCGAACGACAGAAACGATCGTGTCCGTCTCACGAATTGCGTGCAGAAATTGATTTCCCATGCCTTCGCCCTGTGAAGAACCACGCACGAGGCCGGCAATGTCGACGAATTCCACGCTGGCGGAAACGATCACGTCGGTCTTTACCAACTTTGCGAGCGGCGCCAACCGCTCATCGGGAACTGCGACGACACCCACGTTTGGTTTGCTGGTTGAGAATGCGTAGTTCGCAATGACCCCTGATGATTGCGCTGTCACTGCATTGAAGAGCGTCGTCTTGCCGACATTAGGTAAACCTACGAATCCTGCGCGAAGCATGCTTGCAAACAATTCCTCCTGAATACGAAATCAACACTTCAACATGGCCACCGGTAGATGTCCAGCGCTGACGCCGAATTGTGTATCTCATGAACAAAAGGCCGGACGAGCGGACTCGGCCGGCCTCTCATGAACAGATGAACCTCGCGAATTAATGATCTATTTTTTGCATCGTAATCGTGATGGTCGGCGTGCTTCCGGCGGTCCTGCTGTACGAGACCCAGTAACCGGCTTTCGGATAGCGCACCATTTTATACGCGGACCCGTCAGCCTTCACGTCTGGTTCGCTGCCGACGATATCTTTCGCCGCGGGGATTTGGCTGGCGCCCTCCATGAAGTCAATCGAAATTGCCATTACCGTCTTCGACGCCTTATCATAAAATACCTGCACGGCCTGGGTATCGTTGAAAACGTAGAAGTCCTGTTCGTCACCTTTGTCGCGCGGGCTGCCCAATTTTTTACGCGCTTCTTCGGTGGGCATACCGATACGCACGCCTTTAAAGTCGCTAAACACCGGCTGCGCATTATCCGGTCCGGGCCGTTGGGCAAATGATCTCGCAGCCGGAACAATCAGGAACGCTACGGCGCAAGCGAAGACGAAACATGACTTGACGACTCGATTTGGAAAGAGTCTGAGAGAAACGCGAAACATCTGATTCCTCCTGCGATTCAGGCCGCGTAAAGATTTACGCGGCGGAAGGGTTGCTAGGCGGCTCGCTGGCACCAGATCGCCGCTTAGTGGACAGACAATAAGACAAGCACTTGGGGCAAGTCAATACTCTTTCGCGCGCCGGTCCTGACGATGCATCGGGAGCTAAAGTCATTGACTCAGCCACGAATTTGGAATAGAAGCAATCAAGCGCAGAGAGCGAGAACAAAACTGCAAAGTAACTGGACCAGGGAGTAAACAAAAATGAGGAAGTATTTCGCTGTTACACTTTTTTCTCTTCTTATTGCAACCGTTGCCGCCGTCTATTTCGGTTGTGCAACTCCACAGAACTCGAACAGCAACGCGAACGCCCTGGCGGCGCCGAGCGCGGAGCCTACGCCGGACAAACCGGCAATTGAAGCTGAATTGACGCGAATTGAAAACGACTGGCCGCGCATTCTGAAAGAGCGCGACGTCGCCGCAGTCCGTAAATTCGAAGCGGACGACATCCTGCTCGTCTATCCGGATGGCACGGCCGGCAGCAAGGAACAGGATATGAAAGATATTGAAGCGGGAGCCTTGTCAGCCGATTCATGGGACCTGGCGGATATCACCGTTAATGTTCTCAACAATGATTCTGCCATCGTCCGCTTGCGCACTACGGTAAAAGGTGGCAAGTACAAAATGCCTGACGGAAAAACGCAGGACGTAAGCGGCGAATTTCGATCCGTCGATACGTTCGTGCGCCGGAATGGGCAATGGCAACTCGTCGGTTCAGCAACGGTGCCGGCCCCGAAATCGGCCGCGTCCGCAATGCAATCGCCGTCACCAAAACCGTCTGCCTCGGCTAAACCATCGCCCTCGCCTAAATCATCGCCAGCGATGAAGGCGACGCCCGCACGAGTTGCGTCACCGCCAGGAAAACCGACACCGCAGTAGAATTTGCTGAATGAACTCGAGTGGCGCGCAGGTCTTTTGTCAAATCAATTCGAACGAAGGAGCCTGCTTATGAGAAAGATTCTTGCCCTCGTGTCTTTGTTGGTCCTGGCTACTGCCTGTGCGACGCAACCCTCTGGCAACAAGGACATGCCTGCTAATGCGAATAACGCAAACAAATCTGCCGAGACAAAATCCACCGGACCTGCTTCCGAAGCTGGCATTATCGCCAAAGAAAAGGCCGCCTGGGACGCCTTCAAAAGGAAAGACGCGGACGCTTTCGGCAAGCTGACAGCGCCTGATTACATCGAGGTCCTGGACACTGGCGCGCAAGACAAAGCGACGAGCATTGCCGGCATGAAAGATTTTGAGATTGAGGACGTAACGTTTGCCGATTGGAAGATGATACCGGTCGATAAGGACGCGGCCCTCATCTATTACTCAGTGACGGTTAAAGGCACGTACAAGGGCAAGGCTGTGCCGGCCGGTCCATACCGGGAAGCATCGGCATACGTGTATCGAAATGGCGAGTGGCTGGCTGTTTATTATCAGGAAACGCTTTCGCGACCACCGATGCCGATGCCATCCCCGGCAAAAGAATCTGCGAAGCCGGCGACGAGCCCAATGGTGAAACCTGCTGATGCCGGACCAGATGCGAACGCGGACGAGAAGTTGGTGTGGGATGCCTTGAAGAGCAAGGACTTCGACGCGTTCGGTTCATATCTCGCCACCGACGCGGTGGAGATCGAAGCGGATGGTGTGCGCGACAAAGCGGGATCAATCAAAAATGTGCAGATGATGGATCTTTCGAAAGCCACGCTCAGCGACTGGAAAACTGTGAAATTCAACGACAACTCGTCATTAGTCACCTACGTGGTGAAGCTACCCGGAATGAAACCTGACACTGAATACCACTCGACCATCTGGGTGAATCGCGATGGGAAGTGGCAGGCGCTCTTTCATATGGGAACTCCCGCCGGGAGCCCCGACGAAAATAAGTAACGCCGAAATGAATGGGGCAGTGATTCCGGCGCTGCCCCTTTCTCCTCCTGCGCCCGGGGCTTAACGCCAAATTCCGGGAATGCCCGTCGAGCACGATGGGCAATGACCATCGGCTGTAACTTTCACCTGCCGAATAATATATCCGTAACGTTCAACCAGTAACTCGTCACAACTCGGGCAATAAGTGTTTTCCCAGCGACCGACCCGCCCCGGCAGATTTCCCGCGTAGACGTAACGCAAACCTGCATTGCGGCCAATCTCGCAAGCCCGGATCAATTGCTCCGCCGTCGTGTTCGCCTTGTCCTGCATGTGATAGTCCTGATGAAAAGCGGTTACATGCCAGGGAATATCGGGCGAGACCGACGCGATGAAATCGGCCGCGCGTTTCAGTTCGTCCTCCGCATCGTTGAAGCCGGGAATGACGAGGGTCACGATCTCTTCCCAGAAGCCGCGCTCATGAACCATCTTCACGGTGTCCAAAATATTATCGACTACGCCGCCCAACTGCCGGTAGTTTCGATCGCTCATCGATTTCAAATCGATCTTGTAGCAATCGGTCCACGGCCGCAGATAGTCGAGCACTTGCGGCGTCGCATTACCATTTGAGATGAACGCGGTACGAAACCCTTCAGGCCGAGCCTTCTTAAATACCTCGACCGCCCATTCGGCCGTGATCAGTGGTTCGTTGTAACTCGACCCGACCATTGAAGCGCCGTACGCCTTGGCCATTGCAACCAGGCGATCCGCCGTCACCACATTCGGCGCCGCCACTGCCGCATCGTCGCGCAGCGCTTGTGACGTCAACCAATTCTGACAATATGCGCAGTGCAAATCGCAGCCGAGCATTCCGAACGTCAGCGTGTCCGATCCCGGCAGACAGTGAAAGAACGGCTTCTTCTCGGTCGGATCGCAAGCGACCGCCGCCACATAATTGGCCGGCACACGCAGGCGCCCGCCTTCATTGAAGCGAACTTTGCAAATGCCCCGCTTGCCCTCTTTGATGAGACAGCGATGACCACACGCGTAGCACTTGAGCGCGTTTCCGGCGAGATGTTCGGTAAGTTCAACCGCGCCTTCCGCGGTCATCTCGTCCAGAACTTCAGCGAGTGAAGCTGCTGTAGCAGTAAGTGGCATAATCCGTAATGCGGAAATTCCGATGAGGAATTATACTCTTTGGATGTCAGTTGTCAGTGGTCCGTTGTCAGACGTTAGCTTCCCAGAGCTTAGTTCTTAGAGCTTAGATATTGGTTTGCCCCTTTAAGCTGCGATTGACCGTCACGATCAGTACCAAGCTCTAAGCCCTAAAATCTAAGCACGACTGCTTACTGACCACTGACAGCTTTTGTATGATCATCGAAGAAATCACTGTCACCGCATTTCAGCAACACACGCGCATCGTCGGCTGCGAGAAAACGAAGCGCGCGATCTGCATCGATCCCGGCGACGATTCCGATGCAATCGTCGAAGCCATCGACAAGCATGGCTTTGAATTGCAGGCCATCGCCTGCACCCATGCGCACATGGACCACGTTGGCGGTGTAGCGGGACTGAAAAAGCGAAAGCCGGGCGCCCACATCATTATTCATCCCGCGGACGAACCGATTTACGATCAGTTGCCGAATCAGCCGGCCTGGATTGGCATTCCGCGTTCACAATGGAATGAGTATGGCTTTAATTACGAGCCACCACCAAAGCCTGACGAGCATTGGAGCGACGGTCAGATTTACAGGGTCGGCGAACTGAATTTCACAGTGATCCATTGTCCCGGTCATACGCCGGGGCATGTGGTGCTGTTTGAGCCGCGCGAAAGAAAAGTGTTCGTGGGCGATTGTTTATTCGCCGGTTCGATCGGCCGCACTGACTTGCCTGGGGGATCGACCGAGGAATTAATGAATTCGCTCTTCAACAAAATTCTGCCGCTGGGTGATCAGGTGGAAGTTTATTCCGGCCATGGGCCCACGACCACGATCGGCGCAGAACGGCGAACTAATCCGTTTCTTACGGGAGCGTATTCGATTGGCAGCAGCGGGCGGTTCTAGTGGCGCAAGTTGTTAACTTGCGGCCGTTTTCGCAACTTAACAAGTTGCGCTACTTTTCCAAAATCACTTCCGCAATCGCATGTTCAGTTGTATGCGCGATGGAAAGATGCGCTCTCGCAGCGCCGGTTTGTTCGTACAGCTCGCGCGCACGGCCGTGAAATGAAATCACGGGCGCGCCCGAGTCTTTCGCTCCGACTTCGACATCCTGCCAACTGATGCCGCCGCTCCAGCCGGTTTGCAGAGCTTTCAGCGCGGCTTCTTTTGCCGCGAAACGCGCGGCATAATGTTGCGCAGCCGCGGCGCCGCGCGATTCACAGTACGCTCGCTCGGCGTTCGTGAACACGCGTTCCGCAAACCGCGGCGTACGCTCGATAGTTTCACGCACGCGGCCGACCTCGATGATGTCAACTCCGATTGAAATGATCACAACAGATAAAGAACCCCTGGCGTCAGACGACGCCGCACTTCAAGCCGCCGGCTTTTATTGGCGCGAGCGCGACGGCGTGCGCGCGTTGATCTGCGCGCCGCTGGAACGGGACGGCTTCACCAATGCGTTTTCAACTCGCCTGGGCGGCGTTAGTCCGATGCCTGATCAGGCTTTGAATCTGGCCGGCTTCAACGAAGACGACTCCGCAAACATTTACGAGAATCGCCGGCGCTTTCTCAAACTCTTTGATGACGACTGGGTCCTGACCGGCTGCTGGCAAGTGCACGGGATTGACGTGCGAGTTGTTCATTCGGAAGCCGAAGCGAAGCCGAAGCCGGGCGTACCGGGTGATGACGAATACTGCGATGCGCTTGTTAGCAACACGCCTAAGGTCTTACTCACTGTCAAGACGGCCGATTGCGTGCCGGTATTGATTGGCGATCACGTCACGCGCTCATTTGCTGCTGTCCACGCGGGTTGGCGCGGGACTTCATCGTCGATCGTAAAGCGCGCGATTGAAAAACTACAGAGTGAATTCGGAGCCCGCGCCAAAGATATACGCGCCGCAATCGGTCCGGCCGCAAATGCCTGCTGCTACGAAGTCGGATCCGAAGTAATCAGCGTCTTCAAAGAACGATTTACGCAAGCGAACAAACTCTTGACCACAACTCGCGAAGCTCACGCGCGAATTGACCTGCATCAGGCGAACCGCGATCAACTCATCGACTCAGGTATCTCTTCAGACCGTATCCACATCGCGCCGCTGTGCACGATGGATCGGAACGATCTTTTCTTTTCCTATCGTCGCGAGAAACAAAAACTCGGCCGTGTGGGCCGGCTAATGTCGGTAATCGGAACTCGATAAGAGCTTACGCGCTCATCGCTTTTTGATAAGCCGCGGCGACGACTGCTGAGTCAAAGTGCTCGCGGAAACCGGCGATCTTGCCGTCGCGAATCGTAAAGATATGCACGAAATCTGATTCGAAGTCGCGGCCCGTTTCTTTGACGTGCCATTCGTAATAACCGAGCGAGACGACCGTGTCGTTCTGCGCGACGAATTTGCGCGGCTCGAATTCAAGCACATCCTGATCCCGCGCCAGAGTAGCAAAAAAGTCGGCCACCCCATCACGCCCGGTTCGCTTGCCGGCTAAAGGCACATTCTTTATTTCAGGCAACTGCCACACAACGTCATCGTTCATCTGATCGATTAACGCATTGATGTTGCCACTCTTGAAATTGGTATAGGCCTGTTGGACCACCGCGATGTTATCTTGTTCTGACATATGAGATCCCTTTCGTATAAAGGCGGGCGGATGCCCGCGAACCGCCGACAGCATGCCGGCGCTACTATCTTCCGCCAAAAACCCAGCCGTTCGCGCGCTGTACCCGTTCATTTGCGCCAACTATGCTGATGCCAAAATCGATGTCCTGGTTCTTCGGCGGGAAACAAACGTCGTCGTTACAACTTTGATAACGCAAGCGGGCTTTTAAATTAAGCCATCCATCACCGTAATTCGCCGGCACTGTGACGTTGAATCTCATTATCGCGCGGCCTTCGTACACTGCCAGCGATTCGTTGTTCACCGCCTTCAGTTTCCGGATCAGGGCGCGCGGAAAAGCAATTGGACCAACGATGACGCCCTTCGGCGCTTCAATCTTCACAGTCGTGGGGATCGCGTACTTACCCAAAGGGCGATTCGCGTTGACGTGATAGCCGCCGGGAATTTCCATGACGACGGCCGCGCGCACAACGCGTCCACGCTGCGCCTTGTCACTTGAGTAATAACCCTTGATGTCGATGTTGGGCTCGGGCGCCGGGGCAGCATGAAACGTCGCCGGCATGCCAACCAGCACGATTAGCATAACAATACAAAAGGTCCGATATATAAATCTGGTTTTCATTTTGATTCACAAACTTTCATCAGTAATTGTGGGCACGGATTTTACCTGTATAAGCGAGAAATCAAAAGATTCCGCGAGTAGCCCTTACGAGGGCGCTGCTGACAGTCCAGTTTCACTCCGCGCGGCCAATTGTCCACAGGCCGCAAAAATGTCACGTCCGCGGGGCCGACGAATGAAGGCGTGGACACCTTTCGATTCCAGGATTTCACGAAACGACTCGACACGCTCCATTGGCGAGGGTTGGTAAGGCAAGGGCTCAGCCGGATTGTGCGGAATCAAATTAACCTTGGCCCGCAGAGCATGACGATTAAGCAGGTTCGCAAGTTGCCGCGCCTGGGCGTCCGAATCATTCACGCCACGCAGCATGACGTATTCGAAAGTGAATTGCTCATTCGGCTTGAGCGACTTTTCGAATTCCTTACAGGCTGATAATAACTCCTCGATGGGCCATTTCTTGTTAATCGGCATCAGCTCGTTGCGCAGTTCGTCGTTCGGCGCTGCCAGCGAAATGGCCAGATGTGGACGATCGGCTATTGTGGCCAGGTCGCGTATCCGCGGAACAATCCCTGCTGTCGAAACGGTAATACGATTCGGCACGATGTGCAGACCCGACGTGTCATTCATAATGCGAATTGTCTTCATCAGGTTATCGAAATTCAAAAACGGCTCGCCCGCTCCCATGCCAACCAGATTCGTTCCGCGCGGCGTCTGCACTCCTTCGCCATAAGCGTCGTTCAGCGCGAAGATAATTTGCTCGACGATTTCGCCCGCGGTGAGATTTCTGAGCAAGCCGAGTTGGGCCGTCAAACAGAAAGTGCATTGCAGCGGACAGCCCGATTGTGACGAGAAACAAATGGTGTCGCGGCGCTCTTCGGGAATGAAAACCGTTTCCACCGGAAAGTTATCCCGGGTCTTGAAGAGATAGCGTCGCGTCCCGTCAGTGGAAATATATCGCGACTCGAGCTTGAAAGTTGAAAGGAGAGTACGCTGGACGAGCGTTGCGCGGAGTTCTTTCGGGAGATCGGTCATCGCGTCGAACGACATTACCCGCCGCGCATGGATCGCCGAAAAAATTTGGCGCGCGCGGTACTCGGGCTCTCCGAGCGATGCGACAAAGTCGGACAGCTCCGCCTGAGATAATCCCGTGAGATGCACAGGTTGCATTGAGTCGCTAGATTTTAGCATCCCACAGGTGAACGATCTTAATCGAGGCAACTCAAGCAACTGGAGCGCAACCGTCCCGGTTGCAGCGTCGCCTCAACGAAGCTCATGCAAGCGAGGTCGCTTGCGCTCCAGTCAATTTACCCATCCGCTCACGTAGATAGTACTGACCGCCACAAAGAAAAATCGCGAGCGATGGGGGCCGCTCGCGATTGCTGTGCGATGCGATCTCCGGCTTAACGCGCGACGGTAAATTTCTCTTTCTGCGTTAGCGTCTGTCCGGTTACGCGATCGCGTACCCGCACTTCGACTGCGTAAACTCCGGGCGTCAAAGCGCGCGAATCGATCAAGCGTGATAAGGTAAGCCGTTCACCAGTCATCCTGCTGCTTCGCCAATCCTCGTTCTGCTTTTGCAGCTCTTTGCCGTCCTTCACCAACGCATACTCGACATCGATGGCTGGACGAAGTGTCGTTTGATCTATTCCTGCGTTATAGATTTGCAGGTATAGGCCCACGGGCGAGCCGCGATGAAAAACGCCCGAAATGTTCGGGATCACTTTCTGATCACCGATCACAAATTGGCGACTCTGTGTTTCATCCGTAACTTGTTGCAGAAGTGAGCAAAGGATCATCGAAGAAACAGCAAGCTCAGAACCGAACTTAGGGACTGTGAAACCAACATTGCGCAGGCCGGTGGCTCCAGTCTGGGTGTCGCGAACCATCAAGTCGGCTTTGTAATGACCCGGCGACAGAACAATGGTTTTTTGATAAGCAGACTTACGCGACTTCGCTTCATTCAATTCCTGCGGCGTCGCGTTCGTGGTCACGGCATCCTCAAAGAAATTCACTCGCCGGCCGGCCACATTTACGATTCGTCCGACGATGTTCGCCGACGCGACTTGTACGCCGCCGCTATCGTGGAACGCGAGTTCGGTGTTGTCCGCCTGCACGGTTATCGTCGTCACAACGCGACTGTCGTCAAGCTTAAAGAAGCCAAAGCTGGTTTCGAAGTTCAGTGGATTGTCTTCAATCTTTGGCGATTCCGTGAGTGCCCCACCGAATGGATCACTTTTCGGGGCCGCCGGCGGCGCATTCAGGATCGCAATTAATTCTTGCCATGAAAAAGGCGAATCTGCATCCCGGAAAGAAAAAGGATTACCGACGCCATTTGCGGCCGCGACGAGATCGGCCTGATTGATCCCGGTGGTCGTCGGGGCGGCGCCAGGAACCGTCAGCAACGCATCCTTCTCAAACGGATTGCGCGCCAGGCGATATTCGCCCGTGCCTGTGGGATCGACGAACTCAATGTTCGCGCCGGGACGGCCAGGAATGTCCCGATAAAACCAGCGCTCGAAGGGATAGGTCGCCGTCGAGCCTCCGCCCTCGGATGCATCTCGTTCGTAAGCGCCCCCGGCGGGATGCGATTCAACTTCGTTAGGCTTGCCGTACTTCAGATAGATTCGACCCCGATCAGTCTTGTACCCGGGAATGCCGGAACTGAAATGCTCGTTCACGTAAGCAATCCGCTCGTAATAAGCTTCACGGTACTCGTTTGCTTCGGTGTCAGGATCCGGATCACGACGACGCCAGAACTCCTCTATAAATCGTTCGCGCTCTTCGTTCGTGCGCAGCGTGTTCCATGCGTCCTGTTCCTCCTTCGAGATGATTGGAACAACATCTCTCAACCAATCTATGAAAGCTTTGTCAGGCTCCTGCTTAACCTTGCGGGGTTTATCCTGCGGATCGACCGTGGGCTTGCTCTGACCGGCGACGGTTTGGGCAACCGACAAGACAGCGGCAACGATGAGAATGAAGATGGGCTTAGGCATGAAGGCTCAACTCCTTCTGAGATAAACGTGACGATTTTGGACGGTTCGGGAGACTACAAAAACAAAACCGGCTCTCGAGTTTTCGTGCGAGAGCCGGTGAAGTACTTCAGCCTACGGCAGAATGGTGAATTTGCCGTAATCCTTTTGCACCAGCGACTGGCCGCTGACTCGATCGCGCACGCGCACTTCGATCGCGTAATCACCCGGAGCCAACTGCCGCGAATCGATCAAACGCGCGAGCGTCAATCTTTGACCGGCGTCGCTGTTCCCTCGCCAGTCTTCCGTCTGCTTGCCGATCTCTTTGCCGTCCTTCAGCAACGCATATTCAACATCCACGGAAGGACGCAGCGTCGTCTGATCGATGCCCGCGTTATAGATTTGCATGTAAACGCCGATGGGCGAGCCGCGGTGGAACGTGCCCGATACATTAGGAATCACTTTGACGTTTCCGATGGTGAACATGCCGACGGCCGGTTGATCGCCGAGCGCTTCCAGCTTATTCGCGATCACCAGCGTCGAGGTTGAAAGCTTGCCCGTGTCGTACTTCGGCACATCGAATCCGTAATGCCGCACACCCGTCGCTCCCGATTCGATATCGCGCACGATCACGTCGACTTTGTAATGACCCGGCGCCAGGGCGACTGCTTTCTGGTAAGCCGATTTCCTGCCTTTGGCGTCAGCTAATTCCTCGGGCGTGGCCCGCGTGATCACGGGATCTTCAAACACACCGGCGCGCCGGCCCGACACGTGAGTGATCTTGCCGAAAATATTCAGCTGCGCTTGCTGCAAGCCACCACTGTCTTTGAATACCAGGTTTTGATTGTCGGTCTGAATCGTAAAAGCAGTAATGACGCGCTCATCGCTCTGACGGAAGAAATCAACCCGCAAATCAAAGTTCAACGGATTGTCTTCGATGATTGGGGTATTCACCGCCGACGCGAGATCGTTGAACCTGATCTGCGGCGGCCTTTGCAGATCGGTCAAAATTTGCAAACGCGAAAACGGACTGTCCTGCTCGCGCGTGTAATTCGGCATGCCGATGCCGCCCAGGTTCGCGATGCGATCGCCCTTGTCCGACAAACCCATCTGCTCGGCGAGCGTCAGGCCGGCGCCGGGCACGTGCAACAGAGCATCCTTCTCGTCGGGGTTGCGCGCGATGCGATACTCGCCGCTACCCGTCGGATCTACGAATTCAATTTCAATTCCCGATCCTACGCCGGGCAAGTAACGATAAAACCAGCGCTCAAAAGGATAGGTCGAAGTCGAACCACCGCCTTCATAAGATTCGCGGTTGTAAGCGCCGCCCGACGGGTGAGTTTCAGTCTCGTCAGGCTTGCCGTACATGATCCAGATGCGGCCGCGGTCGGTCTTCCAGCCGGGAATGCCAGACGCGAAATGTTCGTTCGCGTAAGCGATACGTTCGTAATATTCCTCGCGATATTCGTTTTCGTCGGTGTCCGGGTCAGGATCGCGACGCCGCCAGAATTCTTCGATAAACCTTTCGCGCTCTTCGTCGGTTTCCAGCTTTTTGAAAGCTTTCCGCTCTTCGTCGGTGATGATGTAGGTGACGTCTTTTTCCAGCCAGTCTTTATACGCTTTTTTTAGTTCCGGCTTAACGTTGCGCGGCTTCTCAGATGGATCCTGCTGATCGCTCGGTTTAGTTTTCTGGGCCAGGCTGGAAGGGACCGCGAAACCAAGAGCAAGAAGAGCGACAGCCAGGCGGCTCGAACTGCGTTTTAGCATGTGAATTACTCCTAAAAGAAAAACCGGGGTAACTAAAGTTTGTCAGCGTTTCAATCTGAATGTCGAAGCGTGGAGACCACGGACGAATAACGAATTCTAGGGTTGTGTGAAACCAGAGTCAAGATGCGGTGAAAAGGCGGTTAAGTTGCCTGAGATCCGGCTTTTAGCCAACGTCCTGTCTCAAACCAATTGCAAATTGAAAACTGAAAATCGCAAAATTCAAATTCCGCGTTTCAAAAATGAGATGTCAGGGTCTGAGTCGAGGCTACCACCAAGTTTTCAATTTTCACTTTGCAATTTTCAATTTTCAATTCCGCTTTATGCTGTCTGCCGCTTCCGCCCGCAAATCCAGGCCACAATAATCGAAATCGCGTAAAGCACAAACATCGGGGCCGCAAACAGCAGCATGTTAGGAACGTCGTTGGTCGGCGAGAGCACCGCGGCTACAATCAGAATCACGATCACCGCCACGCGCCACACTTTCAGCATCCAACGCGCCGTCACCAGGCCCATGCGGGCCAGCACATACGTTATCGCCGGCATCTGCGCGACCAGCCCCATGCCCAACATCAGCAGAATGATGAAGTCGAAATAGTCATCTGCCTTTAACAGCAGGCGAAAATCCGAACCCAGTCCGAGCAGATACTTTGCCGCCGGCGGAAAGATCAAGTAATACGCGGTCGCCGCACCCAGGACAAAAAAGATCGTCGACAGCCCTATGAAGGGCGTCACGTATCTTCGTTCGTGTGGATACAGTCCGGGAGAAACGAACGCCCAGATTTGCCACAGCAGGAAGGGCACGGACAAACCGATCGCCGCGTAGAGAGATACTTTGACGTATAACGCAAACGGCTCGAGCGCGGTCGTCACAATTAGTTTGTCGTTCGGATCCGCCAGCTTCTCGTAACCCTTTTTGAGATCAATCGGGAGCTTCACATCTTTTGGAATAATGTCGTTGCCTGCTGATAGGGGTTCGTCTGTGAACAGGCCAAGGTTTCCCTGCGAATCTTTGTCAACGCGCGCCATCACCGATGCTCCCGCCGGGATCGATGCCGGGCCAAGCTTGGTCAACTCCGGAAAAGCAAAACGAACCTTGTCGTTCTGATGAAGCGAGTTTAGCGGCACCGTTGTTAGCTCGCCGTTTAGTCCGGCAATCGTGACTTTTCTTTGCTGCTGGGCCTCGGCCAGCGCACGTTGCACCGGACGCGCCAAAAAATTGTAGATAGCACCCGAGACCCACCAACACGCGAACGCCGCGATCAAAACGAAAGCCATGCTGCGGATCAAACGCGTCCGTAGCTCGTCGAGATGTTCGAGAAAAGACATCTGCCCGCCAAGCTCTTCGCGGGATTCGTTCTCTTCAGCTGATTTAATTAATCGCAAGCTCGGTATTGAGCGACAGGTCGGCTCTTAATCTGGATTATAGCCATTCGTGTTTGCCGTGAGGATTCTCGGGCGGCGCAGGCTCCGTCGAGAAGTTTGGTTCTCTCGGTTGGACGAGCGCAGGATCGACAGGCGTGATCGACGGGGCGATCGTTTCGGCCGTCGCTGAAACTCCAGCAGAGTCCAACGCCGCTGCTTCTCTGGCCGCGCGAATCTTTTCGGTAGCCTTGTCGAAAATCGAATTACCTGCGTCGGGTTCGATTCCTTTATCGAAGTTCTCGAGGTTCACTTCGCGCTCCCAGGTGCGCTTGAAATCCTCGGACGCGCGGCGAAATTCCGACAGGCTCTTACCCAGTTGGCGACTGAGTTGCGGAAGCTTGCGCGGGCCAAAGAAAATCAGCGCCGCCGCCAGGATGACCAGCAACTCCGAGCTGCCGAGTGAATCGAGAATAAATAAATACATTGCTAACTGCGCCCCGAACTTTAGACGCTGTGATGCTGCAAAAAGATTGTAACGCGGACTGAAGCGCGAGGTACAGAACGGTCACGGTACTGATGCAGTTTGGCGAGGTGGCACGGGCGTCCCGCCCGTGAATCACGCACAAGATGCGCGGGCCACATTCAAACTGCATCAGTACTAACGGTCACTAGTCCGTGGGGGTGCAGTTTCAATCAGAGCACCAGGTCTTTGGGTTAGGCTAAAAACACGACAGCCACGAAATCACACGAAACTGCGCGAAAAAGGCCCACGTTTAGTGAAGGTTGTGTGAGTTCGTGGATCGTACGCTGCGCAAGACACTAACTTCCGTTTCTCTGCATCGTGGTGGTCGCTCTGTGTCTTTGGGTTGAGCCTATCGCTGGAATACGACAGCGGCTTCTTGACAGTCGATTGCGGCTCACGCACTCTCTTCTACCACAAACTGTTATGCGAATCGTTTCGTTACTACCCTCGACAACTGAAATTGTCTGCGCGCTCGGACTGGATGCCGAACTGGTCGGCATAACTCACGAATGCGACTATCCGCCATCAGCAGTCGACAAACCGCGCCTGACTGCCAGCCGCATCTCTCATGAAACGATGACCAGCAAGGAAATCGATCACGCCGTGCGATCACAGTTGGACGGCCATGGATCGATCTATGATCTCGACGAAGCAAAGCTGCGACGACTGAATCCTGATTTGATACTGACGCAGGAGCTTTGTGAGGTTTGTGCCGTCAGCTACAAAACCGTCGAGCGCGCGGCGCGCATGTTCGCAGCGGACGTAAAGGTCGTCTCGCTCGAGCCGAAGACAATCGAAGACATCTTCGAAAACATTCGCACGGTCGGCGAGCTTACCGGACAAGCCACCGAAGCGGGTCAGTTGATCGGCAGTCTGAACGCGCGGCTCGATCGCCTTAAAGAAAAGACTGCCAGTCTGAATCGCCGCCCGCGAACGTTGATGCTCGAATGGTTGGAGCCGCCCTTTGCTCCCGGTCATTGGGTCCCCGAACAAGTCGCAATCGCCGGCGGCGATCACGCTTTCGGCAAGGCCGGCCAACGCAGCGTCACGACAAACGCAGAAGA
Organism: Acidobacteriota bacterium; assembly: GCA_003222855.1. Lineage (GTDB taxonomy): Bacteria > Acidobacteriota > Blastocatellia > Pyrinomonadales > Pyrinomonadaceae > UBA11740. The sequence continues at coordinate 2,744 of QHXH01000100.1, read as the reverse complement.
GATTAGCGCCTACGCTCCGGAAGTAATCGTTTTGATTCCCTGCGGCTATTATAAGGAAGATATTTTGCGCCAGCTGCCAGGTGCGCACGGTCTTACAGTTACACGCGAATGAAGAGGTCTGGTTTCAATAACTCTGGGCGAGTGCTCTGGGTTCGGCACAAGATACTACCCTTGGCCGGGGTTCACCAGATTAAATTTGCGGGAATGCGCACCTTCGGCTTTTCACGGGTGCTAGAGTACCAACTTTAGTTGGGAGATGGAGTCAGTACCGGGAGCGGTAGCGACCGGGTAACAATTGCTGGCAATCTCGATCAATACGCTGCGACCCGGTCGCTACCGCTCCCGGTAATAACCTCATCACCCATGCATATTCAGTCTTCAGCATGAACCTACCGCCCAATTCACTGGAGAGCTTCGCCAGAACTGCTGAAGTTGTGGCTGCGACCAGCAAGAAACTGCAAAAGGCAAAGCTGCTGGGCGATTACTTCGAGCAACTTTCTGATCAAGACCTGGCGCGCGCCGCGCGTTACTTCGCCGGCCAGCAGTTCGCACAGAGCGATGTCCGCACCACGAACGTCGGCGGCAGCATTTTGGGCGAAGCCATTTGCCTGGCGACCCGCGTTGACCCGGCGAGTCTGGGGCCGCGCTATGCTCGCTGGGGAGATGCCGGGGACGTGGCGTTCGAAATTTTTTGCGAAGCTCGACCTGGCAATGAAGCGACTCTCACCCTCGCCGACACTGAAGAGTTGTTGTCGCGCTTAAGCAGCACTCGCGGGAAGAAAGCCAAGACCGAGGTGCTCACGCGCGTGTTGATAAAAGCGACGCCATTGGAAGCAAAGTACCTGGTGAAGTTGCTTTCCGGAGATTTGCGCATTGGTCTGCGCGAGGGTCTGGTCGAAGATGCGCTCGCCCGCGCTTTCAAGCAGCCGTTGGCTTCAGTTTCGATGGCCAACATGCTGCGCGGAGACATCGGCGAGGCCGCGGTGCGCGCGCGCGCCGGCGCGTTGCAGACTGTCGAGATGCGCCTGTTTCATCCGCTGAAATTTATGCTGGCGACGCCGGCCTCTGACCTCGCTGATATTGAACGCACGATGCCGGGCGAGTTCTTTGTAGAAGACAAGTTCGACGGCATTCGCGCGCAGGCGCACGTGCAAGCCGGAAGAGTGGCAATCTATTCACGTACGCTCGATGAAATGTCTATTCGATTCCCCGAACTGCACGTTTCCCTGTCCGCGTTGCCCACGGACGTCATCCTTGATGGAGAGATTATCACGGCGCGTGGCGAAGAGATTCTGCCGTTCAATGATCTGCAAAAGCGCCTGGGCCGGAAAGTGGTGAGCGAAGAATTACTACTGAGCACTCCGGTCGTCTTTGTTGCCTGGGATCTGCTTTATGCAACGGGCCGCGTGATGATAAACGACGAGCTGCATACACGCCGGGCAAAACTGGAAGAACTGGTCGGCACTTCGAGTGATAACGAGCGGCTGCGATTATCGAAGGCCAAAAGATTTAACGATGTCTCGGTCCTTGACGAAGAATTTGACGCTGCGCGGGCTCGCGGTAACGAAGGCCTGATGATCAAAGATCCTGCTTCGTCCTACAAACCGGGCCGCCGCGGACGCGAGTGGTTGAAGCTGAAAAAGGCGCTGGCGACCCTTGATGTGGTGGTCACCACGGTCGAGCTCGGCCACGGCAAGCGCCGCAACGTTCTTTCCGATTACACGTTCGCGGTGCGGCGATCAGAAGCCGAGCCTGAACTCTTAAATATCGGCAAGGCTTATTCAGGATTGACGGACGTGGAAATCGCCGAGATGACCGAATGGTTTCGCGCCCACACGATTCAGGAGTTCGCACACGGCCGCGTTCGCGTCGTCGAGCCGCGCATAGTTTTGGAAGTAACTTTCGACCGGGTCCAGCCATCCAATCGTCACCAGAGCGGCTATGCGCTGCGCTTTCCGCGCATTGTCCGCTTGCGACCCGACAAGAATGTTGATGAGATCGATACTCTCGAAACGGTTCGGAAACTGGCAAGTCCAGGTTGAGAAATCTGCGGCATAGCCGAGTTGTATGAATCACTTCTTAGGCAAAACTGGTGAGGGTGCAGAGGCGAGGCAGGAATTAGCACACAATCGGCGGGTTTTGAGTAGTGTCTTACTTTGCGGTTTTACTTTGCGGCTCTGCGCCTTTGCGTGAAAACTGTTGTACCTAAGAGTAAATCTCACGCAAAGACGCGAAGGCGCAAAGACGCGCAAAGCCAAACCAAGACACTGCCCGGGTTTTGCCGAAGTTCCCTTCTTCAAATACTATCGTGCTGCAAATCGCTGGTAGACGTGCGGGCGAGTATGCCCGGGCTCCCGGCAGAAAGATGCCCTAATGAATTTATCCAGATTTATCACGGCGGCATTTGCTGCTGCTTTTTTGTTTATTGTGGTGGCGGCGCAGACTCCGCGCCGTCCGGCCACATCCAGGCCCGCCAGCCCGAAACCCGTAGGTACGCCGGCGCCCAACGTCGTTACACCGGCGCCCTCTCCAAATGCCGATCCGGTTTCGCCTACCCTGGCGATCGTGAATGACACGACTATTTCGGCGTCAGACATCGAAGGCGATGTGAAGGCCGCGATCATGCGCGATCCCGATCCTTATCTGCGCGATTACCATGCCGATCCGGTAAAAGCGACAAACGAAGCGCGCCAGCGCGCCGTCGATGCTCGAGTCAGCTCAATGCTAATCGCAGCCGAAGCAAA
>QHXH01000224.1 GCA_003222855.1 Acidobacteriota bacterium | reverse complement strand
GCTGACGGCACTTATAACGACAAACATCACATCTGGCGCACCCGGGTGTTTGCCCAGAATAATCAGATCAACTCCGGGCGGTCTGACGTGGCGCGCTATCAGTTTCAGGTTCCCCAAAACGTCGCCGGCACACTGCGCCTAACCGCGCGGGTACGCTATCGCCGCTTCACGCGCGTGTTCAGTGATTACGTGCTGGGCAAGTCCGTCGACTATCCAATTGTGACGATGGCATCTACTGAGTACGTATTGCGAGTTGGCGACAACCAGCCGCCGGCGCCGAATCCCAACGACAAAACTGCGATGCCGGATTGGCGGCGGTGGAATAACTATGGCATCGCGCTGTTCGACCAGAGACAATACCCGCTGGCGATCGATGCATTCACACACGCCGCCGAACTCGATGAAAAATATCGTTCCATGGCGCAGGTTAATCGCGCGCTGGCGAACATCGAACTTGAACAATATGACGAGGCGGCAAAGATCCTTGAGGCAGTTGTGAAAAGCGACCCGACAAACATGAGAGCTTTGTTTCAGCAGGCGCGAATCTTCATGAAGCGGGGTCAGTTGGACCAGGCCGAAAGCAATATCAGACAGGTACTAACGGCTTTCCCCCGGGATCGCATATCACTTCAACAACTCGGCGAGCTTTGTAAGATCAAGCGTGATTACCAGGGCGCGCTTGAATGCTTCGGCAAAATCCTGGCAATCGATCCGGAGGATCTCAGCGCCCACTACAATCTGATGCTGGTCTATCGAAAGATCGGCCGGACTGAAGACGCAAAGCGCGAGGCAAAGATCTTTGCCGATCTCAAAGACGATCCCGGCGCCTTATCGCTGGCGAATCAGTTTCTGCGCAAGCATTCCGAGATGAGCAATGAAAGCGTCTATTGGCACGTTCACGAGCTGAGCCGGACGCCGGGAGAATAACAAAGGAGCAATGAGCGCCCGGAATGAAACAAACCGTGCTGCGGCTGGTTCTTATTTGTCTGGTTCTATTAGCATCCGCACTTTTTCTACTTGATTTAACAGTTAGCCGAGCTACGCCTCCGCAAAGACGATCCGTAGCTAGATCCTCCGGAACTCAGGTCGGCGATCTGTTCAGGAACAACTGTGCGCGTTGTCACGGCGCTGACGGCGGTGGCGACACGCCGCTGGGGCATACGTACAACGCCCCTGATTTCACCGATCCTGATTGGTGGCGAAAACATTCGGATATCACGAGTACCGGAAGTCTGGTTTCAATTGTGACTCACGGCAAAGGTGGGATGCCGGCGTTTGGCAGAAAATTAACGCGCAGTGAGATTCGTCACCTGGTCGATTATGTGCGGAGGTTTAGGAATCAAAAATCCTGAAGCCGGCTCGAACTCGCAGGCTGGGCGAATGAAGAGTGAAGTCGTCTTTGCTGCCGATCTCGGCGGGACACATCTGCGTGCTGCGACTGTTGCTGAAAATGGGCAGGTCAATTTTCGCCTCAAACAGAGAACACCTCAGGCCACAGAGCCGGATGAAATTGTCCAGGCGCTGGTGCTTGCGGTCCGCGAGTGCGAGACACAAAGTAAGATCAGCGGCGATTGCATTCGCGCGGTATCGGTCGTTGTCCCCGGATCAGTGAACGTCGCCCAGGGCGTGGTGGTGAAGGCGCCCAACGTAGCATGTCTGGATGGATTTCGCCTGACTGCTGCTTTGACAAGCGAGCTGAAGTTGCCCGCGGTCCTCGAAAACGATGCGAACGCCGCCGCGGTGGGCGAAATGTGGCAGGGGGCCGGGCACGGCCGCCGTACCATCGTCTGTGTAACGCTGGGAACAGGCGTTGGCGGGGGAATAATTCTCGACGGGAAACTATGGCGTGGGGTGAACGACTCGGCCGCAGAGATCGGACACATGTGCGTCGATCCATTTGGTGGTGTCGCGTGTCTGTGCGGCAGTCGCGGATGCCTGGAAGTATATGCGTCGGCGACGGCCATCGTTCGCATGGCCCGCGAAGCAAGACCGCGTTATTCGAACTCTTTGCTTCACAGCGCGGACAGTATTACCGCGGAAGACATTTATCAGGCCGGCATCCAGGGCGATGAACTTGCGCTGGAAGTCTTTCGGCGCATGGGTGTCTATCTTGGCATTGGCCTGGCAAATCTAATCAATATTATCAATCCCGAGATGATTGTGATTGGCGGCGGAGTTGTGAATGCGTGGGAACTGTTTGAGAAACATATGCACCGCGAGATCGCCGAACGGGCTTTCCCCGTGCCGGCTAAAGAAGTTAAGGTTGTGCCGGCTGAATGCGGCGACGACGCAGGCTTGCTCGGCGCGGCTTATCTGGCGTTCAATCCAAATCTTCAATCGATCTAGTGTGAAGTCACGATGAGCGCAGGGCATCGTTACAGAACCGCGAGCGGTAGCGAGCGGGATAAGGGCAGAACCTACGCAAGTTCGTTGAATTCTACCAAAGCATTGCTTGATTGAAGAGTTGCGTTCTTATCCCGCTCGCTACCGCTCGCGGTTCTGTAACGTCAGGGGCACTTCTAATGAGCAGCGGATTCTATGATGGGCTTTTTGTGTAAGGCCGTCGTTGTTCGGTTCGGCTAAAGCCGATGACTTTCTATGACCTGGATCAAGACCATACCCTGGTCCGAAGCTGGCGAGGATTTGCGCCGCGCGGTGGAAGCGCAACGTGAGTTGTATCCAGCCGAATATGCTGTGCCGATTCACCCCGCGCCCGGTGGACAGGCATCGCAGATCGTCGCGTCGCACAGCTTAATTCCCGACGCTCTTTATCATGCATTTGCCACCTTCGGATCCTTGATGTCTCCTCAGTTGCCATTGACCAGACGGCAACAGGAAATGATCACGACGGTCGTCTCGGTAAAGAATCGCTGTCATTATTGAATTGAGTCTCACGCAGAGTTTCTGCGTCGCGTTACATTGGATGAAGAACTCGTAAGGGCCCTGCAAGACGATTACAGGACCGCCCCGATCTCAGAGCAGGATCGGATCATGCTTGACTACGCATCGCAGTTGACTTGTGATGCCACGCGCATCTCCCGAGGTTCAACTATATCAATCGGGTGGCAGACGCTTTGGGAGTGGGGCGGGATTAAGTCCCGTAGGGACGAAATGTTCATAGCTTCCCGCGACAAGAGATTTCGCGGGCTCCGTATGAGCGCGATGGATTCCCTAGTCAGCGTTTCGAACATGTCGCTCCTACGGAGCTGCTAGTTATGCTCCCTTAGTGTGTTGCTGAGATAACAGTATTGCCAAGGGACAAGGAAAGAACGCCATACAACCGTCGCGAATCGTTTAGCTCCGTAGGAGCCGGATGTTTATAGCAACAGCCGATCCAACGACCGTAGCTCCGTAGGAGCGAAATGTGACTCAGCTCGATAATATTTCGCTCCTACGGAGCTTGGTCAGTTATGTTGGGCCCATTGGGCTATAAATATTTCGTCCCTACGGGACTAAGGCCGTTTCCTCAAGCTGTTTTTTATGACGCACAACAGCAACACACTGACAGAGCACTACGGAGTTGCTCGTTGCATTGACTCGCAATGCTATAAACATCGCGCTCCTACGGAGCTAACGAACGTGGCTCATCTGTCCCCAAGGGTGTAAACGACTGTATTCGGATTATAGGTTTTCCAGTCAAACCAATAATCCTTCAGCACTGCAATTTTCGGCAGCTGTTTCCCCGCGAGATCTCCGTTGAGGGCCATGCCGGTAAAATCCCATTCTGTGCCCCGGTCATCAATCAACCGCATTGGTGACGAGCTTGGTTTGAGAAAGAACTCGCGCTCCTGACCGTCAATCTTTCTTTCAAAGGCCCGGACCGATTGACCGTCTTCGCTCATAAGGACTATCACTGGAGTGCCGCCGACTTTATCGATTATCGGATTCTGCTTTTGCAGGGCAGTGACTGGATAAGCCAAAGCTGTTCCATTGACGTTTATTCCGACTACGAGTTCGCGCTTATCCAGCCCAGGCGCACTTATCTGCGTCGCCACCGGCATGCGCAACATTCGTTCTTCCCAATCAGCTGGAGCATATTTTCCGCTGGCAGCAATCTGTTCGTCAGGACGAAGCACGCGCGCCTGAGGCTGTTCACGTTTCCAGGTGCCAAAAGTAAGCTCGTCCAAAAAAACCGGCTTGAGGCGCTTGCCCTTAAGCGGACCAAAGATCGCTTCGCCAGTCACCTGCTGCCACCACGAGCCAGTCTCTTCATCTCTCATGATGAAATTCTGGTTGTTGATACCGGCGAGATGAAAATGCAGTACGCGTCCGTCAACTGTTGTCTCCCACACCAGACCGGTGTGACAGAGCGTTCAATAAGTTGCACAGATTGGCGTGCCCCCGACGGTGTCCTGGACCACGTGATGATAGGCCATTAGCCTCACTGGGTATGCAACGGCCTCGTTGTTGAGCTTGACCGCCAGGACCATGTCTGAGTCGCGGACGAAACCGGCGTCAGCGACTTTGACATAAGAGCTGTGGTGAAGCGGATTGAACATCCACTCGAAGTGATTCTGACGGGCAAACCAGGCAGGTACAATTGACAAGAAGAGAATGATCAATAACAGCGCTTTGCGCCACCAGCGATGAATCTGTTTCCATTGCCAACTCGCCAACGCAAACACAGCGAGCAGAATAATAACTGTTGCCAGCGGTGACCAGGCGCGCAGCAAATACGAAACTTCAAGCGCTCTCTGTGTCTGCGGACGAAACGGCTGAATCAGAAAGACCGGGACGGCTACGAAAGCTATTGAGAGCACGAGAAAACCAAACAGGGCCAGCCAGATCAATCGGCTCCCGGTGTGCGTGCCAGTCCGGGCGCTGGCTTTGGTTAAGAGGTCTTCCATTTTTCGAGCTCAATTCATTTTCTTCGGTAACCGAAAAATCAGGCTGGCATTTTGTTGGTTTCGATTTTCGTTGCCCACTTCAGCTGCCGGCCGGCAGGGCTGCTGCTGTTCGTATAGCTTGAGATCGGTATTCAAGCGCTCAAGCAAATCTGTCCGGTGCTGTTGTCCGGCCACGGCGATCATCCGCCGTTGCCACTCGGCTGCTTCAGCACATCGGCCGAGCTCAGCCAGAGCCAATTGCGCCATCGCGCAAATCGTATTGTGGTGAAGCCGCGAGCAGATACGCCAGCATCAACGCGGTCTGCCCTTTTTGCGGATACTGCTCATGCGCTTTTTTCAAGCGGTCCAGCGCCTGCCTATAGCCATGCTTCTGCTGCAAAAGTTTCACCTGGTTCAGCAAGGCTTCCTCGTTATTGGGATCTGTTTCGGCTATACGAGAAAACTCGACCAGCGCCTCGTCCAGTTGTCCGGCCTTCAACAGTTCCCCGGCGAGAAAAGAACGGGCGCTGGCATCTTTCGGATCAAGACTGAGAATGTAGTGCAAATGGGGAATCGCTGTTTCGTGTTTATTGTCATTCGCCAACAGAATAGCCAGATTGTAATGGGCGTTAGTATTTTCGGGATCGATGCGGAGAGCCTGTTCAAAATTCGCCGCCGCGCCTTTTGGATCTCCAGTTTGAAGAAGCGCCGCTCCCAGGTTGATGTGGGCGGGAAGGCTCTCACGGTTTGCCATGATCGCCCGGCGAAATTCATCGATCGCTTCGGTATACCTTCGGGATTCGAGGGCCAGCTTGCCACGAATCAGGTGGATACGCTCTCCTTTGATCAACTCTTGCAGACTATCCAACAGCGGATCGTTAACTCGCACGCCGACCGTGCCTTGTTGCGCCAGATGGACCGTCGCGTTCTTTACATCCCCCAGGTTTCGATAGGCCATGGCCAGGGCATAATGAATCCGATTCGCTCCAGGCGCCAGCGCCAGCGCCGCTTCCAGGTCATCGATCGCTTCGTCGTAATTTTTTTGCGACAGCGCGACCTGTCCCAGGCCATAGAGTGCTGCCGCACAGTTCTTATCGATTACCAGCGCCCTTTTGAAATTTTCTTTCGCCTCTTCCAGCCGGTTAAGTTGCAGATAGATGTTTCCGAGATTCACCGGCACGGCCAGGTATTCAGGTTGCAACGCGCCGCTGCTGCGGTAGCGGCGGATGGCATCCTCAGTCATATCTTCCTGCTGATCCAGCTTGCCGAGGAGATAGACCCAGCGGAAATCTTGCGGCGCCAGCCTGGTGGCGTTGAGATAACATTCTCGGGCCGCAGCGTTCAGCGAATACGCTTGATAGTTTTCTCCCATCGTGCCATAAGCCTGGCCGAGCACTGCCCCTTTGGTGTTGGGGTTCTTTGTGGTCGCGGCGAGCCCAGCTTGCAGGTTCGCCAGTTGTTCGCGCACCTCGGGTTCCAACTTCGTCAGATCCGGCCAATGCAATGGCAGAAGATTAGCTCTGGGTGGCGGCAGAAAATCATTCACTCGTGCATTACCTTGCGGACGAGTTTCCGAAGCAAGCGAAAGGATGGTTAACAGCGCGAAGCAAAGTCCCCACTGTCGACAGATGCGAGTTTTTCTAGTCTCGATCATGACCTTCATCGTAGCAGACGTTATGAATCGTTCTTAGCGCCTTAACCGGCTGAACCAAAGTGGCGCGACCATTAATCAATTCGGCTTTCAAGCTTCAGCTTGCAAATGAAATCAGCAACTTGAAGGTTGAACTCTGCAGGCTTGCCTTCATTTCAGTGGTGCTCTAATTTCGGTTTTCTCTGCGTATTCCCTCATTTCGTCCGCAGGCCAGTGCCTTCCTGCAACGTAGTATATTGATCAATCCGGGGATTCTTCCATTCCTCGATGGCCCCGCCGGGCCAGCGCACGCGCACAGCTTCCACTGCCAGCGCGGCGCCCAGTCCACCGATTACGCGGGGGTCATTCGCCGAAAGATAACTGCCATCAGTTCTCACTCGTCGCCATAGTGTTCGCTCTTTCGAGATGACGATCTCTACCTGGGCCCCCAACATGTCGCGGTTGATGTTCTTACCAATCAATCGCAATCCCAGCCAATGGTTTCGATTGCCAACATTATTCAAAATCAGCCTGGCCGGGCCGTTGTTGTTGGTGATGAGAACGTCGATGTCTCCGTCGTTATCCAAATCGCCGAAAGCGGCGCCGCGACTGACTTCGAGAAGTTGAAACGCCTCGCCTGCCTGTGAAGAGGTATCGACGAAGGCCCTCCGGCCGGTATTGTGAAAAAGCTGATTCGGTTGACCGAGAGGGTAAGGATCTCCCTTCCTCAACAACTCGGGCAACAATTGGACTGCGCCATTTGCCACCAGTAAGTCGAGCCAGCCATCGTTGTCATAATCAAAGAACAATGTGCCAAAGCCGGTGAAGCGATGGCCGGGCATTCCCAGACCCGTCTCGCGGGTGCGATCCTCAAACAAGCCTTTTCCCAAATTCGTGAAGAGCGTATTGGTCTCGTCCATCAAGTGAGTGACAAAGATGTCTTCAGTTCCGTTCGCGTCAAAGTCTCCGGCATCAACACCCATGCCAGCCTCAGCTTTGCCGTCTCGGTTGACGGCAGCCCCGGCCAGAAGCGCTTCGTTCTCAAAGGTGCCGTTCTTCCGGTTAATCCAGAGTTGGTTGGGATCGCCATCGTTAGCGACGTAAATATCCGTCCAGCCGTCGCCATTAAAATCCGCGGTGACCACACCCAGGCCGTGACCGAACTCTTTGTCGATACCGGCGTTAACCGTTACATCTTCAAATGTGCCGTCGCCTTTATTATGAAACAGCCGGTTGCCCGGCGCGCGAAAAACTCTTGGCGTGCAATAGTCTCTCGCGGTGGTAGTTGCGTAGCAGACGGGACTCCTGGTAACA
>QHXH01000223.1 GCA_003222855.1 Acidobacteriota bacterium | reverse complement strand
CACCTGATTGGTTTTGGGAGTCTCTCCCGCCTGCCGCGAGAAACAAACAGCGGTCCACGAAACATCACGAAGAAAAAGATTTCGTATTCGTTGGTGTGACTTCGTGGTCCAAACAAACGTTGGCCATCCTGAAGTGAGGAGACCACCGGCGCCAGTTCGTTGTATTCTTTCAGCCACTTGCTTTAACGAGGGTTGAGTTCGAGCAGGTGACCCATCTTTTCTTTTTTCGTGCGCAAATATTTCGCGGCCGGAGCCGACGACTCGACTTCGATCGACACGCGCTCAACGATCTCGAGCCCGGCTTCCTTCAGCGCCTGCAGCTTGCCCGGATTGTTCGAGATGACCTTTACTTTGCACAGCCCCAGATCGAACAACACCTCAGCGCATTGCCGGTAATCTCGCGAGTCAACCGGCAAATCCAGACGTTCGTTTGCTTCGACTGTATCGGCGCCTTCATCCTGAAGTGCATAGGCGCGAATCTTGTTCAGGATTCCGATCCCACGTCCCTCTTGTTGCTGATAGACTATTGCGCCGCGCCCTTCCGCCTGAATCATTTGCAGAGTCTGATGGAGTTGCGGACCGCAATCGCACTTAGTAGATCCAAAAACATCTCCGGTCAGACATTGTGAATGGATGCGGACCAGCGTCGGAACGTCGGGACGCAACTCACCTTGGTAAAGAACGACGAACTCTTCGTCGCTCGTCCGTGAGCCGTAACCGGCGATGCGAAAGTCACCCCATTCGGTCGGCAACGTGGCTTCGGCCACTCGCTCTACAGACAAAGTCGTAGGAGAGTTTGGACAAACAAACTTTTCAACTGGAACTTGTTTGACAATGCAACCCATCGGTAAACCTCAAGTTTAGCTGCGCGAGTTCGCGCTATTTTCAAATTGGTAATTGATCAATTGCCAGGAATTATAGGAGCAGACAGACGCCTACGACAAGCAGCAGCGCTCATCAGACGCTTCGAACTGTTGCCGTGTCATCAAGTTGCGGGATAAGATACGCGGCTGTTTCGATCTTTACCCGGCTAACGACATAGCGGCGCGAGCAGTGATGGCAACAAATTCTGATGATACTTCTCTGAGCAAAGGAGAGAACGAAATCGAGACGTTCTCAGGCCAGCACCAACGTCGTAGCGATCGTCGGCCCGCCCTGGTCTTTTTGCGCGGAGAATTGTTGGCCGTGCCAATCCCGCTTGACCGCGAAGAGGTGACTCTCGGTCGCGCGCTGGAGGCGGACATTCGGATCAACGACTCCAGGTCATCGCGGCTGCACGCGCGTATCACCACTGAGCACGACGAAACCAGTGGCGAGATGTGCTACCGGTTAAGCGATCTTAATTCGACAAATGGCACGATCCTAAATGGGACTCGGATTAACTCAGCCTTTCTCGAAGACGGGGACAAATTCGAAATAGGCGATCAATTGATTCGCTTCGAAATGCTCGACGAGATCGATCGCGAGTTTCAGCAGCAGATTCATCGCTTGTTGGTTCACGATGAATTGACTGGCTTATTGACCGGCAAGTCTTTTTTTTCAGAACTACGTCGCGAAGCTGCGCGCGCGGAAGCCGAAAACATGCCGTTTTGCGTACTGATGATGGACATTGATTATTTCAAAGAAGTTAACGACACTTACGGGCATCTGGTCGGCAGCGAAACTTTGGAGGATGTCGGCGCGGTGATCAAGAAAGCGTTGCGCGCGGGCGACGTGGGAGCACGCTTTGGCGGCGAGGAGTTCGCGGCGTTCCTGCTTGACGCTGACTATGCGCAAGGGATGATTGCCGCCGAGCGCGTCCGATCCGCGATTGAGAAGCATGAATTTCCTGCGGTGCGTCGCAACGGAGCAGAGGCACTGCGCACGCATCACATCACGATTAGCATCGGCGTCGCATCTTATCCCGAGGATGCGCGCGATCCGATTCAACTGGTCGAGATGGCTGACTCCGCGCTCTACCGCGCGAAGCGAAACGGGCGCAATCAAGTGTGCGCATATCGGCCGGCTGCAACCACTGAAGTAGTGAAGCTGCGGCCCCGAACGTAAGATCGGCATGTTTCGTGTCATTTCGTGGTTCACTAACTTCGCAGGAAACAAAACCACGAAGTCACATCACGAAAGAGGCGAATCAACTTGCGGATCTCATGACATCTGGCGCCAGGCGGATGCTTTTGAGGAATCGAACAACCATTAAGGAGTCACTATGAAACGGATTGTGTTCATACCGGCCTTTGTTATCAGTCTCTGTTTCGCAGCCCTCGCACAACAACCAAATGAACAACGCGCTCCGCTCGCGGGCACGGCGGTCGCGTTTGACGCAAAGTCAGCCCCGGCGCTGGAAGGACGCCTGCAAACGCAGGTGCTGAATGGATCAGATGATTCGCCAGTCACTAACGTTAAGATTGCCGTCAGGAATGTGACTTCTAACTTTTATACTTACGTCAGCGGCTGGGCCACCTTCTACGACTCGAACGCCGTTCGATGCGGTGAAGGGTTATTCAAGCTGGACGCGCTGGCGCCGCAGGAATCTGCTGAAGTCGACACGCCCGGTCTGCGTCTGAGTTGTTCGCCGTCAACGTGGCGCATCGTCGCGACGAACCTGATGACGCGAGCCGCTGATGTCGCGCAGCCCGTGCCGCCGCCGCCACCGGTGGAAGCTGTAGTGGAAAAGCCGCCGCCACCGGTGAATTTCATCATCAGCATTGACGGCGAACAGCATCCGATTCAGGTCAACAACCCGATTGTACTGAAGCTGGGAAACCGCAATCGGAAAATTGTATTGAAGCCGGTGCCTTAACCGTACGGTTCAAAAGTGCGGAGTAGTGGCCTACGTCGTTTTGCTACTCACAGAGTCATCCCGATGATTTCTCATTCACACCTCGCTTCAGAGCGAGGTGCTGACACCGAGCGTGATTGCTCACAGCCGTTTCAACGGCTTTCGAATTGAAAACTGTTGAAACAGTTAGTCAAATTCGGGCACCCTGAGAACACCTCGCTGAATCGAGGTGTGAATGAGACTGATCTGGTTGATAGCCAACCTGTGAGTTACCGGCTCTTTCAGTTCGTAAATCAAAGCGCCCGGCACATTTCGTTTGGTGACCAAGGCGTAGCCATCGCTCGCTGGTAAGCCGTCTTGATCTCGCCCGCATTCCAGTCTTTGCGCATCCAGCTTTTTCCGTCCGCGAACTCCACTCGATTGATGACTACCTTTTCCTGAAAGGGACTTGCGGAGGTTGCCAGACTTGCTGCGCCAACCGAATCTGTTGGGCCGGACAAACTGAAAGCTTGCAGCTCTTTGTCTTTGTCGGGTTTGAGGTTGACGCCGCAAAGAAACTGTCGCCGCGTCACGTTTGTTGGGTTCGCTGTGTCGATGAATTGATATTCCCAGAAAACGATCTCAATAACCTGCTTACTCGCATTATGGATTTTGGCTGCGTAAGCAAAAGAGTCGACGGTTTTGGACGGCGACTTCTGCGCAGACTGGGCGCTCTTTTCCAAAGCAGCGCTACGGCCGTCGACCGTGTCCAGATTTGGATCGCGAGTGCCGGCGGGATCATTGCCACGAGCGTTGCGCTCGAGATTCTTGTTCTCCTGAATCAGTAAGCTGACTTCCGTCCGGCGACGGCCTCTGCACAAGGCGATCGGGAAACACCAGCATCGCGAGCAGTGGAAGCAGCAAGAAAGTCTTCATCGTGTTCTCCTTTTTTATTCGCAGGCAGCAGCAATGTGCCGGGATTGTCCCTCTTTGGGGCGAGTTCATCAAGTATTGTCAAATCCTGGTAGTGAGGTAATTCTGTGGACATGACGCCACGGCGAAACGGGGCAGTAGCCCGACCGTAAGGGAGGGCTCATCAAGTCGCGCATTTGGAGCCCTCCCTTACGGTCGGGCTACTGCCCCGAATCAGCGCCAAAGATTCAACCCATCGACTCTGACTAGACGTAATTATCTGTAAACACCTCGTGTTAAGCTGAATGAAATGTCAGAAGCTCCTGAAGAAGTCATGCCGGCGGTTCAGGCCGACGCCTCAAGCGCGCACGCTGCGAGTTTTTGGAGCGCGATCCGTGAAGCGCTGCGCGGCAGTCATAAAGACTACACGGTCGGCCCCATCGGACGATCAATTGTTCTCCTCGCCATACCAATGGTCCTCGAGATGTGCATGGAAAGCATCTTCGCTGTCGTCGATATCAAGTGGGTTTCGTACCTGGGACCGGATGCGATGGCTACAGTTGGTTTGACTGAGTCGATGCTGACTTTGATTTATGCGATTGCGATTGGCTTGAGCATCGGCGCGACGGCGATGGTCGCGCGGCGCATCGGCGAGCATGACACGGATGGAGCTGCGCGTGCGGCGATGCAATCCGTATTTTTGGGTTTATTGGTCGCGATTGTGCTGGCGCTCGTCGGCGCGCCGCTGGCGCCGAAACTACTGGGCGTAATGGGCGCCGCGCCATCCGTAGTCGAGCATGGCGTCTGGTTTACGCGCATCATGCTTGGCTGCAACGCTACGGTGGTCATGCTGTTTATGATCAATGCGATCTTTCGGGGCGCGGGTGATGCTGCGATTGCCATGCGCGTGCTGTGGTTGGCAAACGCGCTCAACATCGTGCTCGGGCCTTGTTTCATTTTCGGCCTTGGGCCATTCCCGAAACTCGGCATCGCCGGCGCGGCCGTAGCGACGAACATCGGGCGTGGCACCGGCGCGATCTACGCGTTCACCCGCTTAATTCGCAAAGGCGGACGATTCGAAATCACGCGGCGTCATTTCCGGATCGAGACTCCGATCATGGGTCGTTTGGTGAAGTTATCGGGCACGGGAACGTTCCAGGTCTTCATCGGCATGGCGAGTTGGATCGGCCTCGTGCGCACGATCTCAACATTTGGCACGGATGCTTTGGCCGGCTATGTCGTCGGTATTCGCGTGATCCTGTTTGCGTTGTTGCCATCGTGGGGCATGTCGAACGCCGCGGCCACGATGGTGGGCCAGGCATTGGGCGCGAAAAAGCCCGAGCGCGCGGAACGAGCAGTCTGGCGAGCGGGTTTTTACAACATGATCTTTCTCGGTTGCGTAGGACTTGTCTTCGTCGTCTTTGCGCGACAAATCATCTGGCTGTTCACTTCCAATCCGGCCGTGATGCCTTATGGTGTTGATTGCCTGCGTATAGTCGCCTGCGGTTTTCTGTTCTACGCGTACGGAATGGTGCTCACGCAATCGTTCAACGGCGCAGGTGACACCTGGACACCGACGATCATCAATCTGTTTGTGTTCTGGTTATGGGAACTGCCGCTCGCGTACGTGCTGGCCATAGTTTTTCACTTTGGCCCGCGCGGAGTCTTTCTGGCCATCACAATTGCGTTCTCAACGCTGGCGGTTATCAGCGCAATTTTCTTCAGAAGAGG
>QHXH01000222.1 GCA_003222855.1 Acidobacteriota bacterium | reverse complement strand
GCCTACGCCGACGCCTTGTGACACAGGGATAATCCAAAACGGTGGATTCGAGACCGGCAACTTCCCACCCTGGGTCATTCTTAACAATGACAACGTGCCGGTGGTCACGAACGTCGAGGCGCACAGCGGAACCTTCTCCGGATTTGTCGGAGACTCAATCGACGGTTATTGCGGCTTCCCGGGAACCGAGACCCCTGGAGACAGTTCCTTCTATCAGCAGTTCACGGTGCCTTCTACCGGCGGCACGCTGAGCTTCTGGCACTGGGACTGCACCATGGATACCATCGCGTTCGACTGGCAGGACGCATACATCAACGATACGGAGACGTGGCTCAACACGCGGGTAGACATGACGCCGTATGCGGGGCAGACCGTGCGCGTCGAATTCCTGGTGCATTTGGATGACTTCGGCGATCTCACCGGAATGTTTGTGGACGACGTGCAGTTGTTGGCCCCGTGCCTTGATCATTTCAAGGCCTACGTCACCACTGGCCAGCCCCTTAACGAGCCGGTGCTGCTGCGCGACCAGTTCGATCCGTCGCCCGAGCCCAGGACCGTCCTCGATCCAGTTCGTTTTGCCAACCCGGTGCAGAAGACATACAATGGCGTCGTCACGCCCATTAACAATCCAGATTCGCACCTGAAGCTGTACAATCTTTCTCCGGAAGCAGCGCCGCTAAGGCTGGTGACTGTCAACAACCAGTTCGGTCAGCAGACGCTGCAGGTGCTAGACTCCACCATCCTGGCTGTGCCGACGCAGAAACTTCCCCTCAATCCGCCACACGATCTGGACCACTTCAAGTGTTACCAGTGCACGGGCGACCCGCTGCCTAACGTGTTTGTTGACCTGCTCGACCAGTTTCACAACGAGCTGGGCGTCCAGGTCTTCGTCCCGGTTTACTTCTGCAACCCGGTGGAGAAAACTCACAACGGCGTGGTCACTCCGATCGAGCATCCGGATGCTCACCTGGTGTTTTACCTCATTTCTCAGCAACCTTTCTCCACGCTCATCACGACGGTGAACCAGTTCGGCATTGAACAGGACCTGCCGATCAATCCTGCCGATCTGCTCGGTGTACCCAGCCAGAAACTCGCCGTGGTCACGCCTTCGCCAACTCCTACTCCAACAGCCACACCGACCCCAACGGCGACAGTGACACCAACTGCAACTGCGACCGCGACGGCAACAGCTACCGCTACATTTACTCCGACTCCGACTCCGACTCCGACACCGACACCGACGGCGACAGCGACGGCCACGGCAACAGCAACACAGCTACAGCTACAGCTACACCTACGGCTACTGCTACTGCTACGTCTACGCCTACACCTACACCAACAGCCACATCTACACCGACTGCTACAGCTACAGCTACTGCTACTGCTACGTTTACGCCTACACCTACACCAACAGCCACGTTTACTCCGACTGCTACAGCTACAGCCACGCCGACCTCGACGCCGAGACACACGCCAACGCCGAGATCTCAGCCGACACCGAGACCTCGTCCGACACCGGCGCCGCGTCCGGCTTCGACGCCATCAAAGCCGTGGTGGAAGATTTGGTAGCAATTCGCGCAGATATCAGTCGTACGCGTTCGCTGCATTGTAGTGCCAAGCATGCTTCCTACACCGAAGCTTCCACAGGCGGGCTGCCTGCAGACGTGATCACGCTGCACTACTGCCTCTACTGACGACGATTTGCGTCGAGGGGAGATGATTTACGTTTCAGCGTTAAAAAAAGGCTTGACCAAATCGAGCCCGACATTTAAAACGGCTTTTCCCGTATCTTGAAGTCTCCTGACCAAAGCATCCACGCCGCGCACAGCGAGGCCGACAGCGTCTCGACTCTTCAGAAATGCACACACACAAACCCAAATCCCAACAATGAAAAAGAAATCCTCTACTCGCTCTGCACTTGTCCGCCGTAGCCTCTTGACTCGCCGTAGTCCCGCGATCGCGGGACGAAAGCTGGTCCACGAAGGCGGGTTCTTTAACCTCCGCGCGCTGCTCGGATTGACTCTCTGTTTCTTCGGGCTTGCGCTTGCCATATTGGCGGGCAGGAACGGCGCGCTGCAGCGTCCTTCGGAGCCCGCTCGCTACATGCCAGTTCCAGGCGCCAGTTCACAGGATGAAGCTGCGCGTCTGGCACAGTTGGAACAATACTGGAATGACCGTTTAACATTTCCTACCGGTCGATTTGACCCGGCGTGGGTGCGGGCTGCCGCCGCGCAACACGCGCGCATGACGAGTGGCGTCCCGGCTGGATTTCATCTACCACGCAATCCGGCCAATCCAGTGCCTCTTATCCCGACCGCTTTTACCGCGCTCGGTCCGCAACCGGAGCGGATGACCGGTTGCTCAGGCTGTTACAATTACACGACCACCGAAGGGAGAGTTAACGACATTGCGGTCGATCCAACGACTATCGTAAATGGCAGTATTGTGGCTTATCTCGGGGCGGTCGGCGGCGGTGTGTGGAAAACGACCAACTGTTGTAGCGCTTCCACGACCTGGACCGCGGTGACCGATGATCCGCTGATTTCCACCATAGCCATCGACAGTGTCACCATTGATCCCGGCAATCATAACACGGTCTATGCAGGCACAGGCGATCTCAATTTCGGTTCCTTCTCCATGGGCAGCCAGGGCATTCTCAAGTCAACAGATGCGGGCGCCACCTGGACGGTCTTGGGCGCAAATGTGTTTGGCATGATTTATACGGAACCTCCAGGCCAATTCCCACAATACAACGCGGTTGGCAAAGTCCGCGTGGACCCTAACAACGCTAACAAAGTGGTAGCGGGCACCAAACAAGGCGTTTATTTCTCGTACGACGCCGGTGTTAACTGGACCGGGCCGTGTTTTACGAACAACTTCAGCACCCAACGCCAGGATGTTACAGGGCTGGCGCTAAGCGACATGGGTGGAGGCAACACTCGGATTATCGCCGCGATCGGCACCCGCGGGTTCGCCACGCCCGTCCAATATGACTTGGGCAACAACGGCGCGAACGGCCTTTACACAGCGACCATGGGATCGAGCGGCTGCCCAAGCTTTACCTCCATCGCCAGCAACGCCAGTGGGTTCATCTTTGGTAATCAGGTCAGTGGCAGCGCGTATTCAACTGGAGCGCCCATGAATGCCGGGAGCGGCTCGCCTTTTGTTGATATCAACACCGGCGATCAGCTGGGTCGAATTGAGATTGCTGTCGCGCCGAGCAACTCGAACTACATCTACGCTCAAGTGCAATCCATTGTTGGTAACAATAATGGCGGGTGCGGCAATTCCGCTGGCTGCCAGATCGGCGCCTGGGCTTCCACAGACGGCGGCGCGAGCTGGACTTATATGGAGGGCTCTCAAGGCGGCTCGCTTAGAAACTGCACTGGTGGCCAGGGCGACTATCCACAGAACTGGTACGACCAGGGAGTCGCCGTGGATCCGAATAACCCGGACCGAGTCTTCTTCGATACGTTCGACGTTTGGTTTGCAACGCGAACGGGAACTGTGTGGAACGATACCACCTGCGGATATTCGTACAGCGGGAACGCAGGTCCGGTGCACGTGGATCAACACGCACTCGCGTTCCTGCCGGGATCGTCAAGCATTTTGCTGATCGGAAACGATGGCGGCACGCACGGAACCATCAATGCGGATATCGTAAACCAGACGCAGGATCCCACCTGGTTTAACATGGACACGGATATTAATACCATTGAGTTTTACTCGGGTGACATCAGCGGCAACTTCGCTAACGCGGCTTCTCCACAGGCAAGCGGTGGCTCGCAGGACAACGGCTCCATCTCGGTCACATTTGCCGGCACACCAACCGGGCCTGTCCTATGGCAGTTGGGCGTTGGCGGCGATGGATTCTACTCGCGCCTCGATCCCGTAGGCACGGGAACGAGTCTGCGCTTCTGGCAGGGTAACAACAACGGCGCGCTGCATCGCTGCGTTAATAACTGCACCGCTCAAAATGCCACTTGGAGCGGCAACGTGTCCGGCGGCTCCGGCAGTTGGAGCGGCGACACGAGATCGTTCATTCTGCCGTACGATCTTTTCCATGGCGGTATTCCAGGTGGCGATGATTGTCCGCCAGCAGGTGTTCCCGGCGGATGCGGCCACCTCATTGCAGGCACTACCAGAGTGTGGGAGACGATCCTGGGCGGCAGCAGCTCGTTCAGCCCTGCGAACTGGTATGTAACTAACAATCCTATCACACAAAACATGACCAAGCAAACGTTGGGGAATCGTTCGTTCATCAATCAGGTTAAATATTCCCCGAAATATCAGACCGTGGCCATGGTTAGCACAAACGACGCTAACGTCTGGATCGGGTTTAACCTAGGCACCGGGACTCAGTCACAGGCTATGTGGGTCGATGTCACAGGGAATAACACCGTTGTGCCTCTGCGCCCTGTGCTAGGGATCGCGCTGGATCCTTCCGTATCAGCCGCAAACCTCCCCGTGGGCTACGCAGCTGTCGGCGGCTTCAATGCCAACACGCCGGGCACGCCGGGCCATGTTTTCCAGGTAACCTGCGCCGCCGACTGTGGCTCCTTCACGTGGGCAGACAAGACTGGCAATCTCCCGGATATTCCGGTGGATTCGATCATTGTTAACCCCAATATGCCGCAGCAAGTCTATGCCGGCACCGACTGGGGCGTTTACTATACCGATGACATAACGGTAGCATCTCCAACCTGGCTGCGCTTCGAGAACGGTATCGCGCACGCGATGGTATGGGACATGCAAATTGACCGCGGCGCTACGACGCTCTCGGTCTGGACGCGCAGTCGCGGTGCCTACGCTTACCCGTTGCCCGGCGCTGCGAGTCCAACACCAACGCCGACGCCAACTGCCACGGCTACACCGACGCCAACGGCTACACCGACGCCTACTTCAACACCAGCACCGAGGCCTACTCCAACACCAAGGCCTCGTCCAACCCCGCGGCCGTAAGCGTCTGTCCCAAGTGGCCCGTGAAAAGTGATTAGCGACCAGTTGTAGTGGCCAGGTTAACGTGCGAGTTCCTCGTGCCGGAGGCAGGAGTGCGGCGGTGCTCCGCCGCTTTTGGTAAAGCATTTCCAAATTGGAAATTGCTGCTCTCAGTTCTCTGATCCCAAGCGGCGAACCAGCTTCTCTGGCGATGCGATCAACCTATCAGTCTCGAGAGCAAACCGGCGATGAGCGACGGACTCAGCTAATCGAGTAAGCTTGAAAAGCGGCGGGACACTGCCGCACTCCAAAGCATTGCATACGAAATTTGCGCAAGAGGCTTATTGCCCCTTGCTGGAACTCGCGAAGCGATTCGCGAGTTCCAGCGTTAAGCTTCGAAATAGCTGGGCGTCGG
The DNA here is from genome assembly GCA_003222855.1 of Acidobacteriota bacterium. Taxonomy (GTDB): domain Bacteria; phylum Acidobacteriota; class Blastocatellia; order Pyrinomonadales; family Pyrinomonadaceae; genus UBA11740. The sequence continues at coordinate 1,327 of QHXH01000222.1, read as the reverse complement.
CGAGGACCTAGGCGCCGCGGTAGCAGTAGGCGTCGCCGTTGCAGTTGCCGTTGCCGTTGCAGTTGCAGTTGCAGTCGGTGTAGGCGAGGGCCCGCAAGGACTCACTGGGCAGTTGAAGATCTCCGTCGAAGCAAGGGATCCTAGGTTTTGGTCGAGGCCACCTGCAAGCCAAATGTTATTGGTCCCGTCGGTATCGGCGGCAGGATTACGCCGCGCGAACACGAACGGAGTTCCTATCGACCATGTATTGCTCACAGGGTCATAGATATCCACCTCGTTGGAGGTCGTAGGAAATCCGCCGCCACCCATGACATACATCTTGTTACAGAAGTTAAGCCCACGGACGTCACTTGTGGGCCGCGGTATGTTGGTAATCGTGGAGATGGAATCCGCCACAGGATCATAGACAAAAGAGTTTGTCTGATCGGTGCCAACGGCGAAATCGACGCCGCCAGCGGTGTAGATTAGGCTGCCAATGGTGCAGGTCGGAATATAGGCGAGCGGAACTGGCAAGACGGTATTCTTCAGCACCCAGCCAGCGGGGTTAGGAGTAAACTCCCAGATCTGGTTGGTCGAGACGACGTTAAGGACGTCGTAGCCACCCAGAATGTAGATCTTGTTGTTGAAGACGGTGATGCCACCCGGCAAAGTGTTCGCGTCGCCAGGCGGCCAGTCAGTAGCAACGGTAGTGATAACGTCTGCTACAGGATCATAACGGAAGACACGACCAGTCTCGGTCGCGGTGGAGGACTGCGAGCCGCCCACTCAATAGATGTAGTCCGTTCCGCTGTCGTTAGCCACAGCGCACTCGATGTTGCTCACGAAGGGATCTGGATAAATCGCTGCCTTGGTAGTCCAACTGTTGCCGACCGGATCATACTCGAACGGATGAGTGAATTCGGTACCACCCGTTTGCAGGTCGCGGCCACCCATCGCGTAAAACTTTCCGTTGGCCGGGAAAAAGGCACCACCAAAGCGGATCCCCGCGACTGGGAGATCAGATCCGGCTGACCAACTGCAGGCAGCCGGTGTAGCAGTTGGGGTAGGAGTTGGGCTTACCCCGCCGCCGGCGAAGTTGAATTTACCGATGCGTGTATGCCAGTTGAAACTGCCGTTGACGGCTTCATACTCGTTCACGTGCCAGAAGCTTGTGCCATCGGCCGGATCGATGGTCGTCATACTATAATCGCCCCAGCGGCCGTTGGTATCGGTCTCGCTCCCGGTGCCGGGGAACATTGTGTTTTCCCCCTGACCGAGGTCGTTCAGCGGGTCGCCGGCAAGACGCCCGGCATAACGAATGCCTGGGAAAATGCTAGGGCTGGATACG
>QHXH01000221.1 GCA_003222855.1 Acidobacteriota bacterium | reverse complement strand
AGTCCTGCCGACAATCAGCGGAATGCTGACGTTGAACATTCCCGCGGGAATGCAGACAATGCCGATGAACAACGAGAGACGGTAAGGCCGAAAATAGCGGAGCAGTTTGCGCAGATCATCCATGAATAAGACTATAAAACTTCGACTCCTGCAGTAGGGCACGAAGAATTCAGCAGGAGTTGCGAAGCTTGATCTTAAAGTTTAAGTGAGATCGATCTGCGAGGCAAAGAGCGTAGCTGAAATAGGTACTGATGCAGTTGATTGTGGCACGCGCATCTTGCGCGTGGTTCACGAGCGGGACGCCCGTGCCACTGATTGCAAACCTATGTTCACATTACGATCTCGTCTGTAGTTTGCTGTGTCGCGTCGTTCTTACGGAGGCGCGAAGCACCGTTATTGGGATTCTGAGCTGAATTGTCCGCCACGCAAACGCGGTTGCGACCCTGACGCTTCGCCGTGTACAAGGCGTCGTCCGCGGCGCGAAACAGGTCAGCGCGCGAAGCAGCGTGCATCGGAAATGTGGCAATACCGATTGACGCAGTCAGGTTTCCGAATCCGGAAATGATTATTTGCTCAATACGCATACGCACGCGTTCGGCAACAATCAATGCGCCGTCCGCGTAAGCCTGCGGCAGAATTAGAGCAAATTCGTCGCCGCCAAATCTAGACGCGGAATCTACACCGCGCAGCTCCTGGCGGAAACAATCGGCCAATTGGCGCAATGCATCATCACCGGCATCGTGACCAGCGGAATCATTCAAATGCTTAAACCGATCCAGATCCAACATGATCAGAGACAGTGGCTGATGCGATCGTTTGGCCATCATCAAGTCTTTGTCTAATTGCATTTCAAACGAACGGCGGTTATGGCAACCTGTCAAGGCATCGGTCAGGGCCTGCTGTTGAATCTGCGCGAAGAGCCCGGCGTGGTTTACCGCGACTGCGACTTGATCGGCTACGGTGCGGAGCAAGAGAATCTCGTTTTGCTGCCATACGCGCGTCGAATCGGCCGACGTTACCTGCAGCGCACCCATCAGGCGTTCATGAAAAACAAGTGGCGCTACCGCGACGGGAAACTCTTCCAAACTGACTTCAGTTTCGTCGTCGCAATCGCGAACGATAACTTCCTGATGCTCCGCTAAATAGGCGCAATGTCGATCCAGATCTGCGCGCATCTTTTCAGCCAGCGCCAGCGGCTGCTCGCTTTCATTGCGATAGAAATATGTAAGGGCCTGTTCGCTGTTGGCTCCTTCGACGCGCAACCCGCAGCTCGCCACATTCAGTGCCGCGCCTACCTCGTCAACCGTCTTTTGCAAAATGACGCCCAACTCCAACGACTCTCGAATGGCTGTGGCAATGCGATTGACCGCAATCTCGCGCCCGGCCTGCTCTTGCAACAAGTGCGCAAGCTTGGTGGTCACACTAACGGTCAGTTGCAGTGAAGTAGCTTTGGGCATAGAAGCCCGCACCGCCGATTCAAAAACCGATGACTGATATGGATGTTCGGCGCCAACGCGCGCCATCAAGTATTCGAGCGCTGAATAAACTATGTCGGGTTCGAACGTCCAAATCACTTCATCGCTGCCTAAGCGCGTATCGTTTACCCGGCCGCGAACTGTCGCCAGCAAAGCTGAGAAGCGCGCGTCGGCAATGACGATAAAGTGTTCGTTTGCGTGGCTGGCTTCTGATTGCGGAAGAATAACTGGTACCGCGACCGAACTGGCGCCGATACCCGAAACGATTTCATTCAGTGCATCTGCCGGATGCGCGAAAAAGAAAGCGTGCCGGCCGCCACGTGCGAGCTCGCGGACGCGACCCTTCTCGCGCGCCGATCGCTTTGGCGAAAACGCGAGGGACTCGATCAGCAAGGCGCTCAAATTATTTTCAAGCACCACGTCTTCAAAGTAACGGTGAAGCTGGAGCACGGTCGAATACGCGCACCGAATCGGCGTCAACTGGCGCGGGTGTTGAGCCAAAAGTACGTCGTAGAGTGAATGCATACTATTTTTAGTGAGAAAGAGATGAGCTCGGGGTGGGAAGTTCGAGCCTTCCTATTTTGGCATTTTGGGAAGCGTGTTGTCTACGGTTAATTGCCGCGAATTTGCTAAGGTTTCGCTGCGTTTTCAGTCAACCTTGATATAAGTCGTCACCGCGGTCGCCACCAGCACCCCGGCATCATTGGTGACTTCGACCGAGAGCACAAAAAGACGCCGCCCGCCACGCACTACTCGCGCCGCGGCGGTCATGCGGCCCGACGTGATCGGGCGCAGGTAATGAATCGTAAGATCCGTCGTGGTTACTCTTTCATTAATATCAATTTGCGTTAGCACGGCAAAGGCGGATGCAGTATCGATCAAGGAAGCAATGGCTCCGCCATGGACCACGCCCTGGTTCTGTTTCAGCTCATCGCGAACATCGAGATGAATGGTCGCTCGGCCCCTGTGGATCTCTCCCAGTCGCAGACCAAGAAATTTGGCGTAAGGAACAGAGGCGAACGCGGCTCGAGCGCGTTCGACTTTTTGTGGATCTGGTTCCTCTTCACTCATCCGCGATAACCGGAGTCGGTTGGCTCGACAATCACTGCCGTGCCATACGCCAGCACCTCAGTGACCCCGGTTGAAATCTCTGTCGTGTCGTAGCGCACGCCGATGATCGCGTTCGCGCCAATCTCAGAAGCGTGCTGAATCATGATGTCGAACGCGTCGCGCCGAGTCTCTTCACACATTTTGGTCCAGATCGTGATGTTGCCGCCCACTACTTGTTGGAGTGTGGCACCCAGCGTTGCAAACACATTTCGCGATCGCACGACGATGCCACGCACCACGCCGAGCGTCTGGGTCACGCGAAAGTTCGGCAGTTCGAATGCCGTGGTCGCCATTTGATGCGAGACTGCGTAGTGCCGCGGACTAACTTCGTATGGTGGGTGCTGAGCAAGAGGATCGATGTTCATGGTTTCACCTTGTTGGAGTTCTTGTTTGGAGTTCCGCCTTCAGGCGGCAGGGACTAAGCCTCGAACTGCGCCGCCTAAAGGCGGAACTCCAAACGAACATTCATCGTCCGTAAAGTGCCGCGCGAGCTTTTGCATCTTCATGTTTGTGCGATGTTCTGCGGCGCGGCTTCCAAAGAAATTCTTCCAGATCACAACGGCCGCGGTCATCAAACTTTACGCCTTCGCGCTCGAGCATGCGCTGCTGTTTGTCAGCCGGCAGCACAATGCGCCCCGTCGAAACCTTCCCCTGCGAATTAATGACACGGTGCCAGGGTGTGTTGCTCTCATCCGCACCGTGCATAACGAAGCCAACCGTGCGCGGCGTGTAGCCTTCGCCAAGCATGTAAGCGATCTGACCATAAGTCATTACGCGCCCGCGGGGTATGCGCCGAACGATCTTGTAAACGCGTTCACGATACTGTCCGGCAAGCTTCAGCTTGTCGTTGGCTTTTGCGATCATATTCCTCGATAGAATCGACAAACTAGAGTCTGTCGGACAGCGTTCGCAACACAGCCCGCGCGGGGGCTCCGTCGCCTGCCCCCTCCGCGATTTTAAGGGGCAAACAGATTAGCTCGTAATCGCCTTCCGTCACTTCAGAAAGGTTCAAGCCTTCGACGATCACAATCTCATTCGACAGCAATGTGATGTGCGTTCGATGATCTCCTGAGTGAAACTTCTCGATTGAAAGATAGTCGGTGCCAACGAGTTTAATACCGCGCTCGACCAACAACTTTGCGGCCTCGGGCAAAAGATGCGTGAAGTCTTTGCGAAATCCTTCACTC
>QHXH01000220.1:4510-4707 GCA_003222855.1 Acidobacteriota bacterium | reverse complement strand
CAGCAAGCATCAGAGTTGCGACACGCTTGACCGCCCAGTTTCCCACGATCGTCGCGGCCATCGATCGGGCACGTAACGGAAAAGATCCAATTAAACCGCGGCCTGATCTGAACATCGCCACTAACTTCCTTTACATGCTGAAAGGCGAAATGCCTGATGAATTCGATGCTCATGTCCTGGATGTTGCCTTGATTCTG
>QHXH01000220.1:0-4497 GCA_003222855.1 Acidobacteriota bacterium | reverse complement strand
AACTGCCGCGTTGGGGGCGCTTTCCGGACCGCTGCATGGCGGCGCGAACACTGCCATCATGAAAATCCTGCTCGAGATCGACAGCGTTGATCGCGTCGAGGGTTACGTTAAAGACGCTTTGTCGAAAAAGAAAAAGATCATGGGGTTTGGTCACGCCGTTTATAAGACTGAAGATCCGCGGGCGACGCACTTGCGCCGTTTCTCAAAAGAGATGGGCGAACGGAAAGGGAATTCGAAGTGGTATGAAATTACGGCGAAGCTCGAAGCGATCATGAAGCAGGAGAAGAACCTGCTTCCAAACGTCGATGCCTATTCAGCTTCGACGTATTACATGATGGGAATTCCGCTCGATCTCTACACGCCGATATTTGCGATTAGCCGCATCAGCGGCTGGACTGCGCACATCCTCGAACAATACGCTGACAACAAACTGATTCGGCCGCGCGCGGAATACATCGGGCCTCGTAATGTGCCGTATGTGCCGATTGATGAGCGATGATCACTGGTTAGCTAATTTACTCCCATGCCGAAACGGTCCTCAAAGAACAAGCAAGCATTGGCAACGATCGAGCCGATTGAGCCTGTTATTAGCATGATTCGGGGACAGCGAGTGATTCTGGATTCGGACTTAGCGAAAATTTATGGAACGTCAACGACGCGTCTTAACGAGCAGGTTAAGCGAAACAAAAATAGATTTCCTTCCGATTTCTTATTTGAATTGACAGAGCATGAGTGGAAATCTTTGATGTCGCAAATTGCGATATCAAAGAAAGGGCGAGGCGGACGGCGTAAACTACCCTATGCCTTCACCGAACACGGCGCAGTGATGGCGGCGAATGTTCTCAACAGTGAACGCGCCGTTGCTATGAGTGTCTATGTTGTCCGGGCTTTCGTTAAGTTACGCGAAGTGCTGGCGAGTACGTCCGAACTTGCGGAGAAACTCGACGCGCTGGAGCGGAAACTCGCTGGCCGATTGGACGTTCACGAGAAGGCAATCATCGAACTGTTCGCGCAGATAAGAAAACTGCTCAAGCCACCACCGCCGCAGCCCCAACCAAAGCGTCGACGAATCGGATTCTGAGGTGATCACAAATTGTGATTGTCGAATGCGAAGCTCACTGATCGTCCGTGACCCGAATAAAATCAGCTCCCGGCGTAAATTGATCCAAACCTTCAGTCGCACCGGACTCGATGATCGATCCGATTGGTGGATGGAAAGTTTCATCGTCTACGACCGAGCACGGCGGCGCGACCGCCACGATCTCCGGAACGCGCTCAATAAATGGCGCCGGCGGAGGCGGCTGATGCGAGACGTGAATGTCGCGATCTTCGTATCGCAACCCATGCGGAAATTCTTTTCGCACCTTCTCAGCTATTTCACCTAGATCGATGAAGCAGTCGGCGACATCAATCAGCTTCGGCGCGGTGTTCGATCTAAAGCCGACGATCTCGACGCGGCAACCTTTATAAGCAACGGCGTTTACTGCATAGACAAAGTCCTCGTCGCCGAAGACCAGCACCGCGGTGTCGTATCGTCCCGCCAGCGAGAGCATGTCAACCGCAATCTCAACATCGAGATTGGCTTTACGTGTCCCGTCATAGAAAGTCTTCAACTCTTTCTGCACCACGCGAAAGCCGTTGCGGCGCATCCACAACAAAAAACCTTGTTGTCGCTCAGCGCCGGCATCAACGCCCGTGTAGAAGAAAGCTCGAAATAAACGGCCGTCGCCCAGCAGCACGCGCAACAACTTGTTGTAGTCGATGTCTATGTTATGAAATCGCGCCGCGTGAAACAGATTGTTTCCGTCGATAAAGATTGCCACTTTTCCGCGATGGCCGAACTGCAACGAGATATTGTTAGTCGAATCAAAATTATTCACGTTCTTTGCTCCGATAAGATTCTCAATATGAGTAGCATGCCGCCGCGATACCTTCGTGGTCAAGCGAGGTCAGGGAAATGATGGCATTGAGGTCAGTACCGGACCGGGTGAAGATTTCCAGCAAGTGTAATTCTGCTACTGGCCGCGGTCCGGTCGCTATCGCTCCCGGTACTGATGACTTCATCCTCCCGCCAAAACTCGACGGGACAAAAACTGGCCGTGATAAGGTGCCGTGCATCGTATAATCAGACCGCTGCCGTTTCGACGATCTGATATGTCGTAGTACCACCAAAGGCATTGAGCGAAGTCGACGAGAACCGGCTCGACGAACTTGCGAAGACGATAGAAGTGAAGAGTTCCGATTTGAACCAAACAACACGATGAAGAAGTCGGCGCGGCGCCCATCTACAAATCAGCATTTGCTTTACGGCGTAAATCCGTTAATGGAAGCCCTGCGGGCCAGGCGAGTGCCTGATCAGATCACGATCGCCGAAGGCGCGCGCGATGAACGTTTGCGTGAGCTGATCGAACTAGCTCGAAGTCGCGGCGTGCCCATCACGTTTGCGCCGCGCACTAAAATCGATCGCGAAGCCGGCCACTCTCATCATCAAGGAGTTATGGCGCGAATCGCGGCGCCTGCATATACCGATGCAAATGAACTACTCGACGCGGTTGGCGCGGCTGTGGGCAGCGACGGCGAGCCATTGGCAGTAGTGCTCGATGGAATCGAAGATCCGAGAAACCTCGGCGCGATCTTGCGCACGGCCGAATGCGCGGGCGTGGATGGTGTGTTCATCCCAGAGCGTCGCGCCGCGGGTTTGAATGAGACGGTCGCCAAGACCTCGGCCGGCGCGGTCGAATATCTGCCCATTGCACGCGTGACGAACCTCTCCGTTTTGATTCGACAGTTGAAAGAGCGTAACTTGTGGGTCGTCGGTACAGCGGCGGACGCGCCTCTCAACTATTACGACTGGGATTGGACGCGAGCGTCGGCGATCGTGTTGGGTGGTGAAGGCGCAGGCCTTCATCGATTGGTGAGCGAGCATTGTGACGCGCTGGTGCGGATTCCGGTTAATGGTCGAATCGAATCGTTGAATGTTTCGGTGGCAGCGGGAATTATTCTGTACGAGGCATTGCGCCAGCGAACCAGAGCTAAGACGAATCCCGAAACACGTGCTCAAGATTGATCGTTAAGGTGTAATAGAGTTCGCAAGGAGTTTATCCGGATGTTTTGCCCTAAATGCGCAACCCAAAACGTCGACGGCGCCAGTTATTGCCGTGCGTGCGGCGCAAATATCAGCCTGGTGCCGCAAGCGCTGACCGGTCAGTTGCCAGTTGCGGAGCAGCCCCAGTGGACCGATCGTTATTCGCACCGCAAGCGACGGCGCGAGCCAAGTATTGAAGAAGCGATTCGCAGTCTCATGATGGGCATCGCCTTCGCCATAGTGGCCATCTTTGCCACCAAGTACGGATCAGGCGGGTCCGTCTGGGGGTACTGGCTGCTCATTCCCGCCGCCATGTCATTTGCCAAAGGTCTTTCCGTGTTGGCGCGCCTGAGAATAGCCAAAAGCCAGAATCCAACATTCGCGGAGCCACAGCTCAATACGGTTCGCCCGCAGGATCTTCCCGCAGCCAAGACCGGCGAGTTGATGACCCCGGTGCCAAGTGTCACTGAAGGTACGACCCGACATTTAGGCGTAGATGCAACTACCCGTAAATTCGATTCTTTCGAAAATCAGAAGCCTTCCTGATTCCCGAAATCCCGCATGGCCAAAATTTGCGTACCTGTTTGCGTTCGCCATTCAGACGAGATGCGCGACGCGATCGCGGCCGCCGTCCGCGTCGCCGACATTGTCGAACTGCGCGCTGACTGTCTTGTCGATCCATCGCTGATCGTTACAATGCGAAGTCCTGAACAAGGAGGACGCGCGGAGATTGACTATGAAGCGCGCCGCCGATTTTGGTCATCATTAAAGAACCTGCCTGCGGATTTACTTATCGATCTGGAGTTTGATCTCGTCAATGAGTACTCGACTCGCGAGTCATCAGGAGATATGCCGGTAGATTGGGGTCGTGTGATTTGCTCGCATCATGACTTTACGCGAGTGCCGGACGATCTTGAAAAGATATTTGAGCGAATGGCTGCAACTGCGGCAGGAATCATCAAGATCGCGGTGCAAGCCGACGACGCTACCGATTGTCTTCCGATCTTCAAGTTGCTGGAAAGAGCTAAAGTTGAAGGCCGAGAGATGATCGCGATTGCTATGGGCGACGCCGGAGTGATGACTCGCATCCTCGGGCCCTCACGAGGATCTTTTCTAACCTATGGTTCGCTTGAAGAAGAGAGAGGAACCGCTCCGGGCCAATTGGCCACCAGAGACCTGCGTGAGGTTTTTCGGATCGATCACATTGATCTTGACACTCGAGTGTTCGGTATTATGGGCCAACCAGTCAGGCATTCTCTGTCGCCGCGGATTCACAATGCCGCGTACGCCGCGAGCGGCATCAATGCTGTTTACATTCCCTTTGCCGTGCAGGACGCGCTTCAATTCATTCGTCGGATGGCGCATCCGAAAACGCGCGAGCTGGATTGGAAGCTCGACGGATTGAGTGTCAC
>QHXH01000219.1:9161-10585 GCA_003222855.1 Acidobacteriota bacterium | reverse complement strand
CGACGTGCTGCCGGCCGCGCGCCGTCGCAACATGAAAGTGATCTGTTGGTTCGAGGACGTCTTTCGGCGCGACGTTCCGGGTTTTGACAAAGCCGTGGAGATTGACGTGCACGGGAAGCCTGCAGCCACCGCGTGCCCGAGGAATCCGAACGTGCGGAATTTCTGGTTGGGTTTGGTCGAAGATTACTTGCGATCTTATGACGTCGACGGATTGATGTGGGGCAGCGAGCGACAGGGCCCACTCGACAACGCGCTCACGGCTAGTCACGGCGGCGGCACGGAGCGAACCATCGCCTGCTTCTGTCAGTTCTGCCTTGAAGCGGCGCGCAAGGAAGGAATTAATGTCGAACGAGCTCGCGCTGGTTTTCTGGAACTGGAGCGATGGACCACGGCGATGCGCAACGGCCAGAAGCCGGCTGACGGCGCCTTCGTGACCTTTTGGCGTTTGCTCCTCAAGTATCCCGAGCTGCTTTCATGGGAACAACTGTGGAACGAAGGGCTCAACGACACATACCGCTCGATGTATGCGTTGGCCCATCGCATTGCGCCCGCGAAGGGCATGGGCTGGCATATCTGGCACAATAATTCGTTCTCGCCTTTCTATCGAGCGGAGCAAGACTATGCTGAGTTCAGCAAATACTCAGACTTTCTCAAAGTCGTAATGTATAACAACTGTGGCGGTCCGCGGCTGGCGCAGTATGTGCGCAACGTTCACACGACGCTGTTTGCGGATTTGGCGCCGGAACAGGTTCTTGATTTCACTTACGGCGTGCAGCAGTATCGCGAACAGACGCTTGACCGCATTCCTAAAGCAGGCCTGTCTTCTGATTACGTGCTGCGAGAGACGAAACGCGCCGTTGCCGGCGTTACGTCTCACGTGAAGATTTGGCCGGGCATCGATATTGATATTCCCACCGGAGCAAATGATAAGAAGACGCAGCCCGACGATGTGTACCAGGCAGTGAAGGCTGCATTTCAGGGAGCTGCCCATGGCGTGTTGCTATCGCGTAAATATTCAGAGATGAAACTCGCAAACCTTCGCGCCGCAGGCCGCGCGATCCGTGAATTGAAAACTGCATAGTCTATGTCGAACCTGACGCGTCGTGACCTATTGAAGACCTCCCTGGCCGCTTCTGCCGGCGCCGTTGCTGCCGCAGTACTGCCCACATCGGCGGAGGGAGCGATCAGTAATGACCCATGGCCTGACTCGGCAAACATGCATTTGTCCGCCGATCCGTCGTCCCCGCGCGAGCGGCTGCTGCTGGATTTTGGTTGGCGCTTTCAGTTCGGCCACGCAAATGATCCGGCAAAAGATTTTGGTTTGGGAGCTCGCCGTCGTGAAGCTCAATTTGCGAAGTCGGGAAATTTTCTCCCCGTCACCCGCCTTGATTTCAAAGATGCTGACTGGAGAGAACTCGACTTGC
>QHXH01000219.1:0-8914 GCA_003222855.1 Acidobacteriota bacterium | reverse complement strand
CTCGGCGAAGGCTGGTTTTATGAAGGCGCAGGAATCTATCGCCACGTGTGGTTAGCGAAAACCGATCCGCTGCATGTGGCCCAGTGGGGAACCTTCGTCAGATCCGAAGTGCGTGGGCAGACGGCGGTGGTCTACATCTCGACTGAAGTTGAGAACGATGCCGATCAGGATCGGACTTGCCGCGTCCTCTCGCAGATCGTAAATGACGAAGGCAGAGTAATCGCATCAGCCCAAACACGGCCGGCGACAACCCCTGCCTGGACCACCTACAAGTTTGAATCTCAAACGAACGTAAGTCACCCATCGCTCTGGTCAGTTGATCACCCAAATCTTTATCGCGCGATCACGACGATTGAAAGCAACGGCGTTGTCACGGATCGTGAAGAAACAACGCTCGGCATTCGCAAGGTTCGATTCGACGCCGGCAAGGGGTTCTTTCTTAACGACCAGCCGGTAAAGATCAAAGGCACCTGCAATCATCAGGATCATGCGGGCGTTGGATCGGCGCTGCCCGATCGGATTCAGGACTTTCGCATCGAGCGGTTGAAAGAGATGGGCTCGAACGCTTATCGCACCTCGCATAATCCGCCGACGCCCGAACTCCTGGACGCGTGCGATCGCCTCGGCATGCTCGTGATGGACGAGACGCGGATGATGTCTTCGAACCCGGAAGGCTTGAGCCAGTTAGAACGATTGTTTCGCCGCGATCGAAATCATCCCAGCGTGATTATCTGGTCGCTGGGCAATGAAGAGCGCGAGCAAGGCACTGAGCGCGGCGCGCGAATCGTCACCACGATGAAGCGTTTGACGAAAAGTCTCGATCCAACTCGCCCCGTGACTATCGCGATGAACGGAGCCTGGGGTCGAGGTGTAACGAACGTCGTTGACGTGATGGGCTTCAACTACGCCGGTGGTGGCGGCCAGGGCGGCGCAGGCACGGGTAAGAACATCGACGACTTTCACGCCAAGTTTCCGAAACTGCCAACCGTCGGCTCGGAAATGGGCAGTGAATATTTCACACGCGGTATTTACGCGGACGATAAAGCGAAAGGTTACGTCAGCGCTTACGACGTGAATCATCCGGGATACACAACGACGACGGAAGGATGGTGGAAGGTTTTTGCCGCGCGTCCGTTTCTCTCCGGCGCGTTCAACTGGACCGGCTTTGATTATCGCGGCGAGCCATCGCCTTATCCGTGGCCCTGCATCAGCTCGCATTTCGGAATTCTGGACACCTGCGGCTTTCCCAAAGATATCTTCTATTACTATCAATCATGGTGGCGCACTGAGCCGGTCCTGCATCTGTTTCCGCATTGGAACTGGAGCGGCCAGGAGGGTCAGGAGATCGTCGTCTGGTGCTTTACAAATTTGGATCGCGTCGAATTACTTTTGAACGGCGCGAGTATTGGATCAAAGACCGTCGAGCAAAACTCTCACGTCGAATGGAAAGTGAAATTTGCACCGGGGGTAATCGAAGCGCGGGGCTCGAAGAACGGCCGAGTCGTACTCACCACTAAACGGGAAACGGCCGGAGCGCCGGCACGTCTCGCGCTTCGCCCCGATCGCGCACGGATTTCTGCCAACGGGGAAGATGTCTCGGTGATCGCGCTGGAAGTTCTCGATGCGCGCGGTCTGCCTGTGCCAACCGCAGCCAATGAAATTACTTTCAAGATTGGTGGCCCCGGTCGGGTAATTGGCGTCGGCAACGGCGATCCAAGTTGTCATGAGGCCGACAAGCCTTCATCTGTAACTGAAGCACGAAGAAGCGCCTTCAACGGGCTGGCGATGGTGATCGTTCAAGCCTTGAAACGCCCTGGTGAAATTCGTATCGAGGCGCAAAGCGCCGGCCTGGAAACCGCATCGAGAGTTGTGACGGCTCAATCAGGAACTATGCGACCAGCCATCTAACTCATGAAAATCACGAGCGATCACTTTGGCGTTACACCTGAAGGCGAGGAAGTAAGCCTATTCTCTTTGACCAACGATCAGGGGATGGAAGTAAGGATTACGAACTACGGCGGCATCATCACCGCTATCAATGTTCCGGATCGCCATGGCCAGCCTGGCGACGTCGTACTCGGCCATGAAACTCTGGAAAGATATTTGAACCGCTCGAGATATTTCGGCGCGCTCATCGGGCGATATGCGAACCGAATTGCGCATAGAAGATTCTGTTTGGACGGCATCACTTATTCGCTGGCGAAGAATAACGGCGAGAACCATCTTCATGGCGGTTTGAAGGGCTTCGACAAAGTGGTTTGGCGCCCGCGGGAAATTCACGCTTCTGATACAGCCTGTCTTCAGCTCACCTATCTGAGCAGGGATGGCGAGGAGGGTTATCCGGGGAATCTCGAGACGATCGTGACGTATGTGCTCACAAACGGAAACGAATTGCGGATCGAATATTTCGCGACCACCGACCAGGCCACGATTGTAAATCTAACGAACCATTCCTATTTCAACTTAGCGTGTGGCGGTACCGTGCTCGATCATCAGTTGACCATTAACGCCGAGGCTTTCACTCCGGTTGATAAGGGCTTAATTCCTACCGGTGAGATACGCAACGTAAGAGGTACGCCGCTGGACTTCACCTCGCGGACTGCAATCGGCGAGCGCATCAACGACTGTTACGAGCAACTGCGCCTTGCCTGCGGTTATGATCATAATTTCATTCTACGGCAGAAGGGCGAAACGTTTAGAAATGCCGCGACAGTTTATGAACCGGCGACTGGCAGAGTCCTGGAAATTTCGACCACGCAACCCGGTATGCAGTTTTATTCCGGCAATTTTTTGGATGGTAGCATTGTCGGTAAGGGCGGCCGCGTTTACGTAAAGCACTCAGGTTGTTGTTTTGAGCCCCAGCATTTTCCGGATTCACCGAATCAGCCGTCTTTTCCAACGACGGTGCTTAGGCGTGGCGAGCAGTATCGGCACACGACGTCGTTTAAGTTTTCTGTTGAGTAGAGAGTCGGTTCCTTTGTTTGCGTTTGCTCCTCATTCACACCCGGCTTCAGCCGGGTGATCGGGTGTGTCGGGAGCAGGCGAAGCCGTTTAAACGGTTTCCGGCCCTTAGCTTGGAGCAGTTCACCTGGCTAAAGGAGTCTGTCGGAAAAAAGAACTCTGCGCGTTCTCTGCGTTCTCGGCGTCTCTGCGGTGAGCTGTTTTTGCATGAGAATTCAACGCAGAGACGCAGAGGTCGCTGAGATTACGCCGAGAAAAACCATTTTTCCTGTATCTCACCAGAGAGGCACGGAGGAATCACAAAGTCACAGAGAGAATTCGGACTGCCTAATTGCTTTGTCGCTTGGATCTCAAACTACTAAACGGAGAATGAACCAATGAAAAGAACACTTCGATTCAAGATCCTCATCGCAATCATTGTGATCATGCTTTCAACTTTGGTCGCAATTCTTGTTAGCGCTGGTCAATCTCCAGAACCGCTTACCGGCAACTGGGTCGTTCGCAACCCGAATGCTGACGGCACGTTCCGGACGACTTATCTGAATTTGAAACAGGAGGGGATGCGGATCACCGGGTCGATCCGCGTCACGCAATTTTTTTATCACATTAGCGAAAGCACTGGCGGGCCAGATGGTTTCACGATCACCGGATCGATGATGGACGGAAAGAGCGAACGCAAAGTTCAATACGAAGGAAAGTTGGTGGGCGGAGAACTGCACCTCTCAACACGACGACGTCCTCAGGACAACCCCATCCAGATGGTGGCGGTGCGCGCGCCGGCCGGCGAAGGCGCCCTGCCTGCGCGCAATCCACTTCCCGCCTTGCACAAGGTCCCTGACAACGGCCTGGCGCGAACTCCGCCGATGGGCTGGAACAGTTGGAACAAGTTCGCCAGCCGCGTGGATGATCCGACTGTGCGCAGCATTGCCGACGCCATGGCGAGTAATGGAATGAAAGACGCGGGCTATCTCTACATCAATATCGATGACACCTGGGAAGCCGGCCGCGACGCACAGGGAAATATCCAAACGAACAAGAAGTTTCCCGACATGAAAGCGCTGGCCGATTATGTCCACAGCAAAGGATTGAAGCTGGGAATCTATTCTTCGCCTGGTCCAAATACGTGCGCGGGTTATGAAGGCAGCTATGGCCACGAAGCGCAGGATGCGCATACTTATGCCGCCTGGGGAATCGATTATTTGAAATACGACTGGTGCGGCGCGCGGACGCTCTATACGGACGAAGAGATGCCGGCGCTTTACCAGCTCATGGGCGACGCCCTGCTCAAGACCAAGCGTCCGATCGTTTACAGTCTTTGCCAGTATGGACGCCTCGATGTTTGGAAGTGGGGCGCAGATGCCGGTGGAAATCTTTGGCGCACGACGGGTGACATTCGCGACGCGTGGGATTCAATGTCACGGATTGGATTTGGGCAGAACGATCTGGCGCCATGGGCCCGGCCCGGTCATTGGAATGATCCGGACATGCTCGAGATAGGCAACGGCAGCATGAGTGAGACGGAATACCAAACGCACATGAGTCTCTGGGCCATACTTGCTGCGCCGTTGCTGGCCGGTAACGATCTCCGCAGCATGAAGCCTGAGATAAATGCGATCCTCACGAACCGCGACGTGATTGCGGTCGATCAGGACAAACTCGGCAAGCAGGGCCAGCGCATTTGGAAATCAGGCGATCAGGAAATATGGTCGCGGCCTTTGTCGGGCGATGCTATGGCCATCGCCTTCTTCAATCGCGCAGCAGACCCGGCAACAATCTCTGTTAAGCTCGCCGACCTCAAACTTACGGGCAAATGGAAGGCACGCGATCTTTGGATCCATCAGAATGTTCAGCTCACGGAACCGGAATACTCCGCGACAGTTGCGGGTCACGGCGTCGTGATGTTGCGGCTCAGCCATTAGTTCTCGCTTCGACTCTGCAAAGCACGTTGAACCCGTAGGCTTCGGGATGTTTCGTGTGTGTTCGGGTGATTGTACTTCTCTGAGAATTGACTAACTTGATCTCGAAACTGGTTGGCTAAGTCGACGCTGGAGGGTTGAAGATTATGAGGGTGCGCGAAGTAGGACGTAACAATTACTGAGGTAATCTGGAGAGAGTAATGGTAGGCGCGTGGGGACTTGAACCCCAGACCTCTGCCGTGTCGAGGCAGCGCTCTACCAACTGAGCTACGCGCCTAAAGGGTGAAACTCGCTCAAGCACTGTTTACTTTGGCGAGGAGGCGAAAGTAACAAAGGCCGAATCGCATGTCAAACCTACCAAAGATCTCAATGAAGATGAAAGTCGCAATAAACCTGGGCCTGCGGATAGTCTTCGCGCGTCAAGGCTGACTGGGCTCCAAGCGCAGTCACGCAAGCTCAATATGGCTGATGAAATCCGTGTGATCTCAAGGAAGAGTTACCCGCCACCGAAACAACGCGTCGCTGGTTTGTGCGCCAGTACTAGATATCGCGATGTAAACTTTTCCAGCTCCCAAAACTTCGATATCGGGAGCGACACACTCGATGGCGCCGGCAGCGATCGTACAGCTTGTGTGGCCGACCGTGATACCGAGATCGTTGACGAATGTCAGATCGAAAGTAATGGTCGCGGCGGCTGGATTTCGAAATCGCACCTTGAATTGTCCTGCGAATAGATGGCCCGCGGGACTCATCATTGATACCACTCCCGCTCCGCCTACGGTTGCATCTGAGAAGCCAATGGGCGCTGCCGCTCCGCTGCCGGCACCCGGCAAGCTGAACATATTTATTCTGCCGATATAGATGAAAGGTCCACCAGTGCCGGGATCGCCTTTGCCCCCTTTATCACCTTTGTCGCCCTTGTCACCCTTATCACCTTTGTCGCCTTTGTCGCCCTTGTCACCCTTGTCACCCTTGGGTCCGGCAGGACCCTGCATATTCCAACTGACGGGAATCTTTTGATAGCACGCGTTAATAGTTTGTGCGGAAGCTGACAAGGTGTATGCGGCGATCAAACATGCCGCCAGAAAAGTAATCACGAATGTTTTTCTCATAACACTCCCTTTCAAAGGAAAGATTAGTCGAGGCCGACGAATGGTCATCCCAGATTGAGCGGGTGCAGGCTATAGAAACTTCCCGTGCTAGTCAACGATTAGTAATCGATTGAAGCGAGTCTGACCTTAATCTGATTATTAAGGTTGGATGCCAATGGCGCAGGTTGGTCGTTCAGCGATGCTGCGATCGCTTTTTCTTCGCTGAAACCGCCGCCCTCTCAGCCCGCTCCCATTCATCTAACAGCAACGCCAACTGTGCCTCAGAGCGCTCGTATTCGTCATTTACGACCACCAGCCTCGTGATGTCAGAGGCGATTTCCGGCCTGGTCATGTCATTTGAAAGCTCGGCGATGCGCTTTTCGAGTTCAGTGACTTCGGCTTCGATGATTTCAGGACCGCGCGGCTTCTTAATGATCTTGACGCGCTTGGATTCGCGAGATTTGGCATGGCCGGATTTTGACCCAGATGCTACCGCAGGTGGTACCGACTTCATTTTGCCACTTGATCGTCGTAATGCACCTTGTTCCGTCTCGATAGATGAACCATCCGCGACCGCAGGCGGTTCTGATCTTCCGGCCTTCCAATCGTGGTACTCAGTGTAATCACCGTTGTAATGTTCGCTGTGCCCTTCGCCGTCGAGGGCAAGTATTTGCGTCGCCACTCGATCAAGGAAAAATCGATCATGACTGATGGTGACGATGGTTCCCTCATACGCTTCCAGCGCTTCTTCGAGCGCTTCGCGTGAAGGGATATCGAGATGATTCGTAGGCTCGTCGAGCACCAGTACATTGGCGCCCGAATAAATCAGCTTCGCGAGCGCGACTCTTCCCTTCTCTCCACCGGACAAATCGCGCACGTGCTTGTAAACGTCATCGCCAAAGAAAAGAAATTTTGCCAGAAACGATCGCAGTTCGCCGGCTGTCGCCGTTGACGGCGCGACGCGACGCAACTCCATGATGATTTCGTTTCGCTCATCGAGATCCTCGAGTTGTTGCGCGTAATAGCCGATTTCGACTCTGCTGCCCCAACGAAACTCGCCGGAGAGCGACGGAATCTTGCCGAGGATCGTCTTCAGGAAAGTTGTTTTGCCGGATCCGTTTGGCCCAATCACGCCGAGGCATTCGCTGCGGCGCAAGATCAAAGAAATGTCGCGCGCCAAAATATGATCGCCATAACCGATCGACGCGTCCGTTATCGTCAGCACGTGCGTTCCCGCGCGCTCGATCTCCTGAAGCCGAAAATCTCCAGCGCCTTGATCCGCGCGCACGGCGTCAATACGTTCCAGGCGCTGCAGCATTGTTCGCCGCGACTTTGCTTGTTTTGTTTTTTGCCCGGCGAGGTTCTTGCGAATGAATTCTTCGGTCTTGGCAATCAGCCGTTGCTGATTCTCAAAGGCGCGCTGCTGGATCTCGCGGCGCTCTTCCCGCTCGACGAGATAATCAGAATAGTTTCCGGTGTAGCTGGTCGCCTGGCCATTTTCGATTTCGATGATCCGCCGGCAGGCGCGATCGAGAAAATAACGATCATGCGAAACTATGACGAAGCCGGCCGGGTAGCTCTGCAAGAACTCTTCCAGCCACTCGACTGCGCCGACATCGAGATGGTTGGTGGGCTCGTCGAGTAACAACACATCCGGTTCCGACAAAAGCAATCGCGCCAGACCCAAACGGTTTTGCTGGCCTCCGGAAAGCTTCTCAGTTTCCATCTGCCAGCTGTCGCGATCGAAACCGAGGCCTTGCAGGATGTTTTCGGCTTTCGCTGAGTATTCGAAGCCACCCTCGCGTTCATATTCGTGTTGCAGATCGCTGTAGCGCGCGAGAACTTTTTCGAGATCGTCGCCCGCGTCGGCCATGCGATGCTCGAGCTCATGCATTTCGTGTTCAATCTGCTGCAACCTGCCAAAGGCAGCGAGCGCGGATTCGTGAACAGTCGATCCTTTGTCGAAATGAACGTGTTGGGCCAACAGACCGAGTTTCAATCCACGCGCGCGCACCACCTCGCCGCGATCGGGCGTCTCCTCCAGATTTATCAGTCGAAAGATCGTGGTCTTGCCCGCACCATTGCGGCCGACCAGCCCCACGTGCTCGCCCGGATTGATTTGGAGTGACACGCCGCGCAGCACATCCTGCGCGCCGTAGGATTTATGAACTTCTGAAAGACGAAACAGCATAGGAACGCTAAGCGTGTCAGAAGCCCGCGCGTCAGCAAGGGCGCGCTTGCATAAGTGGCCCTCCCTAACGGTCGGGCTTCTGACACCCTCAAGTCACAAACACAAAACGGGCGCGGTCGCCAAACCACTTAGGCACCGCGCCCGCTCCGACCTGCGGCGCACAAGTGCGCCGGCTAAAAGCAAATCTTACTTCTTCGCTGGTGATGTCACCGGCGATGAAGTTCCCCTGGCAGCGGCCGGCGATGAAGCCGGACTACTCGCAGGCTTGGCCGCGACGGCGGAAGCCGGACGCATTCCTCCAAGATTCGCTGGATTGGCAAGTATGTTCGCTGCGAAAGTGTTGACGATTTTGGCTTCCGAGATCGCCACCTCAACCAGGGCGGCGTTAAGGATCTCTTTCCGCTGGTTCGTTAGCGCCACGGTAATTTGTTGTCGCACACCCTGACTTTCCAGCGTCAGATTCTCTGTCTGCAAACGCTTCTCCTGGAGTTTGAAGATGTACCACTTGCCGCTGGGGAAGCGGACCGGATCGGTTCGATCGCCGGCCTGCATTGAACCCATGAAACGAGCAACCAGATCCGCAGGAAACCCGTTACGCTTGAGATCATCCTCGCTCGCAAATCCGATATCTCCGCCCCGCGGAACGGAATCAGCGTCCTCGCTGCGGGCGCGGGCGACGGTCGCGAAGTCAGCTCCACTCTTCAACTGCTGATTGATGTTGTCGATCTTTGTTTTGGCGTCGGCATCGTTCTTCG
>QHXH01000218.1 GCA_003222855.1 Acidobacteriota bacterium | reverse complement strand
CTGGGATCTACCGGCGAGCGCGTCAACCTCGATGAGCGCGAATATCTTCAAGTGATTGAAATCGCGCGGCGCGCTGTGCCCGAGACGCTTATTTTCATCGTCGGCGCGGGACAGCAAAGCACGCGTGGAACAATCGCTGAAATCGAGCGCGCGGCCAAAGCGGGCGCGGAAGCTGTTCTGGTCATCACGCCGCATTACTATCGCTCAGCAATCAGGCAAGCAGCTTTGATCGATCATTACCGTGCCATCGCTGACGCTGCGAATGTTCCTGTCATCCTGTACAGCATGCCCGACCTAACTGGAATCAAGATCGAGCCGGAGACCGCCGCGCGCTTGAGCGAACACGAAAACATCATCGGTATGAAAGACAGCTCGAACGACATAGCCCAACTTCGGGAGACCATACAACTTTGTCGCAGTGACTTTGCCGTCATGATCGGCAATGGAACTGTGTTCGCAGATGCATTGCGCGCCGGAGCGCGCGGCGGAATTCTCGCGGTCGGATGTGCTGCGCCGAAACTCTGTCTTGAAATTTATCGTGCCGTGCAAGCCAGGGAAAACGATCGCGCAAGTGAATTGCAGAATCGATTAACGCCATTGGCGCGTGCGGTCACCAAGACGTACGGCATCGGTGGTTTGAAGGCTGCACTGGACATGGTTGGTTATGTCGGCGGCGCTGTACGCGCGCCCTTGAAACCAGCGAGCGCAGAAGCTCGTGCGGAAATCGCACAGCTACTTCGCGAGGCCACGAACGTTTCAGAAGCCCGGGCGTAAGCGAGGGCCACAACGATCGTGCCAGAACCGAGAGCGGTAGCGACCGGATCAGACGTTCAACGTGGCATCAGTCACACAAACGATTCTCCGGCATAATCAAAGGCTCACGCCGATCCGGTCGCTACCGCTCTCGGCTCTGACACACTAACTAGCACTCCCGCCACTCACCGCGTAGAATGTTGCGACAGGAGCAAACCCCGAATTGAGCACCGCCGAAATTGCCTGTCATAGCACGCCTGAACAAGCTGGATTGCGCGTTGAGACCGTTCCCTTCGATCAGATTCCACAACAGAGCAGGTTGTTTCTTGATTATCTCCGCGATCCGGTCGCTCTGCGAAGATTTTATCCCGAAGCGGTAAAGCATCATTACGATCTTCCCAATCGGCGCGAGCGGGTCCTCACCAACTACAAGACCGATCGAGACACTCTCTGCGGTGCGCTGGAAAGAATGAACCAAGCCTGGGGCGCGAGCGAAGAAACAGTCAGACACATTGAGAGCCTGCGTGAATCGGACTGCATTGCGGTAGTCACTGGTCAACAGGCAGGCCTATTCGGCGGACCGCTCTATACGATTTACAAAGCGCTGTCCGCAGTGAAACTTGCAGACTGCCTGACACAGCGCGGCGTCAAAGCTGTCCCCGTTTTCTGGATTGCCAGCGAGGATCACGACTTTGAGGAAGTTGCCACCGCGCAATTCATAAACCGCGATTGCACGCTGGCGAGCATTACCGTTTCAAACGAAACTCACGCGGAAGGGCTACCTGTCGGGCGCGTGATCTTGAACGAATCGATCACTTCGACCGTTGAAGCTTTGCTCCGCTCACTGCCGCAGAGCGAGTTTATCGATGAGCTCCGTTCGCTTTTGAGCGATGGTTACCAATCACAGCGAACTTTCTCTGATGCCTTTGCGCGCACAATGACGTATTTGACCGGTGCGCGCGGACTGATATTGCTCGATCCGCTCGACGCGGAACTGAAGCGTCTGGCTGCGCCGGTCTATGAGGCCGCGGCGCGCCACGCGCCTGAACTCGCAAAGGCGATTGTGGACCGAAGTCATGAATTGGAAAAAGCCGGATACCACGCGCAAGTCACGCCATCAGAAAACTCGTTCCCTCTGTTTCTGCATGACGAGCGAGGCGCGCGCCACGCGCTGACCAGGAACAATGCCGGTAAGTATCAGGCCAAGAGCGCGAATCAGAACGATGCCTACACCGCCGAGGAGATCGCCGGCTGGGCGCAGCGCGAACCCGATCGCTTCAGCCCAAACGTGACTCTGCGCGCAGTCGTGCAGGACTATCTGCTGCCGACGATTGCTTACTACGGCGGCTCGGCCGAGATCGCTTATTTTGCGCAGACCGCCGAGGTTTATCGAATTCTTGATCGTCCGGCAACTCCGATTCTGCCGCGCGCCAGTCTGACCTTTGTCGAGAAGCACACATGGCGTTCGCTTGAACGCTACGGCATTCGATTTCAGGATTTTTTTGAAGGCGCCGATCTTGTCACAGCGCGCGTGGTGACGAATTACCTTGGTAAGGAAACATCAACAGCGTTTGAGCACACGACACAGACTTTCAGCAAGGAGCTTGATGACTTGCAGGAGCAACTGCGGCGCGTGGATCCGACGTTGGCTGACGCCCTGGATAAAGGCCGCCGCAAAATCAATTATCAAATCGACGGGCTGCGCACGCGGTTTAATCGCGCGCAAGTCGCGCGCGACGAAGCCGTTCATCGCCAGTTGGACCATGCTTTCGATTTACTTTATCCGCAGAAGACCTTGCAGGAGCGCAAGATAGCGGTGGTATCGTTCATCGCGCGCCACGGCCATTACTTTGTGGATTGGATTTTCGATGCCATCGATCTGGAAACGAACGAACATGAGATCGTTTACTTGTAATGTTGATGGCCTCACAACGCAAAAGCCAACTCAAGCGAACTCAACTGACCACGCCGATCGAGAAGAGAATCTTTATTCTGCGCGGTGAGAGAATAATGCTGAGTTTCGATATCGCAGCGCTTTATGGGATTGAGCCCAAGGCGTTGGTTCAAGCGGTAAAGCGCAACATCGATCGCTTCCCGGAAGACTTCATGTTTCAACTGACAGCTGAAGGGTTCCAAAACTTGAAGTCACAAATTGTGACTTCAAGTTGGGGTGGTATCAGGCGCGCTCGACCTTATGCCTTTACGGAACAAGGGGTCGCGATGCTCTCCAGCGTTCTCCACAGCAGCCGGGCGGTCCAGGTCAACGTCGCGATCATGCGCGCGTTTGTGAGGCTACGCAAAATGCTGGTGGGCCATGAAGAACTTACTAGAAAAGTTATTGAACTCGAGAAGAAATATGATGCACAATTCAAAGTAGTATTTGATGCGATTCGAAACCTTATGAAACCCGTGCGGATTCAACCGAAACAGATCGGTTTTCGCGCTAATACGAAGAAAAGTAGCTAGCCCATGTCCAAAATCCGCGTCCTCCCCGATCACATCTCCAATTTGATTGCCGCCGGCGAAGTCGTCGAACGTCCTGCTTCAGTCGCTAAAGAACTTGTCGAGAACGCGATCGACGCCGGCGCGACGCGGATTGTGATCGACGTCGAGTCAGGTGGCCGGCGGCTCGTGAAAATCACAGACGATGGCGAAGGCATGGTACGCGATGATGCCGTGCTGGCATTTGAGCGCCATGCGACATCGAAAATCAGTATGGCTTCTGACTTGAACGCAATCGCCACGCTTGGCTTTCGGGGCGAAGCATTGGCCTCTATTGCTTCGGTCGCGCGCGTCGAATTAATTACGCAGCGGGCCGATGCATCCGCGGGCACTCGGGTGCTGATCGAAGGTGGCCGCATGCGCGATGTGAAAGATGCTGCGCATCCGCGCGGCACAACCATCAGAAGCCACCGAGAGCTATCACCTCACGAATCTGGTTACTCATTACGCGTTGGCGCATCCGGAAATCAACTTCACCCTCACTAATAATGGCCGCGAGACGCTGGGCGTCCCGCCCGCCAGGGATTTGCGTGAACGTGCTTATCAGATTTTTGGAGCGCAGTTCCTCGACGGCTTACTGGAGGTCAACAACGCCGTTAGCGAACCGACAGAGACCAGCTTCTCTCTGCCACAGATCGCCCGCGTGCGCGGTTTTGTTTCGGCTCCCAGGGAACGCCGCACTTCGCGGGACGCACAATTTCTTTTCGTCAACGGGCGATTCGTGCGCGACCGTTTGATTGGGCGCGCGCTTTCGGAAGGCTATCGGTCCATCCTGCCGCATGGCGTCTATCCGGTCGCGTTGTTGTTTATCGATGTGCCGCTCGAAGAAGTCGACGTCAACGTGCACCCCGCAAAAACCGAGGTACGCTTTCGACGCGCGGCTGCAGTCGCCGATGCGGTGCGCGAAGCTGTGCGCGCAGGTTTGGCGAGCGCCGGATACGTCGCTGCCGCCGAAATCCGAGATGCAACTACAGTTGAAGAGATCGGCTCCGATACGGAGGAATCAGCGGCCGCGGCGGAAACAACCGGGGCGACCACTACGTCCCATCGAAGGCAGAGCTTTGAGTTGCGCAGGGCGCCGCAGCAGGAACGAATTGGCTTTGTGGCTCCGCACCTGGCGGCGCCGGCTA
The DNA here is from genome assembly GCA_003222855.1 of Acidobacteriota bacterium. Classification (GTDB taxonomy): domain Bacteria; phylum Acidobacteriota; class Blastocatellia; order Pyrinomonadales; family Pyrinomonadaceae; genus UBA11740. The sequence goes on along the minus strand of QHXH01000218.1, from coordinate 464 downwards.
CCAAAATCTCTGCTCCTGAAACCGCAGAACTGACAACGGGCGCTGCGCCTTCGCCCGTCACTCATTCGGCCGAAGCTGAACCCGAAGAACTCGGCGCTACGAGACAGTTTCCGCAAACTCCAACAGAAGTGAAAGCCTTTCCGGATTTGCCGCCGCTCGATTCAGCGATCAAATTCGTGCGCGAAGTTGCCCTCGAATCAGTTGGCTCGAACATTCGTCCGCTGGGCCAACTGGATGAGAGCTTTATTATCGCGACCGACGACGAAGGCCTGCTCTTGATCGACCAGCATGTCGCGCATGAGCGGGTCCTATTCGATAAGTATCGCGCGCAGGAAGCTTCACGCCGCCCTGAATCGCAGCAGATGTTGATTCCCGAAACCTTCGATTTGACTCCCGCGCAAGCGGGCGCTTTTGATCATGTCGCCATGGAATTAGAGAGTTATGGCTTCGAATTGATGCGATTG
>QHXH01000217.1 GCA_003222855.1 Acidobacteriota bacterium | reverse complement strand
GTGTCTGCGAGTTGATCGATGGCGATCTTGAATTCGCGGGCAGCCAATTCGTATTCACCTTTATCTTCATAGACGCGCCCGATGCCGACGTGGGCTTCGGGTTGAAAGCCATGGGCTTCGCGAATGGCTCGATTGAACGCGCCGATCGCTTCGTCGGTCTGTCCGGTCTCGCGATAGATGCGGCCTTCAACGGCCGAAGCTTCCGGATAGATCGCGCGGGCCACACGCGCAGCGTCAATCTCAGCTAAAGCGCCATTCGTGTCATTCATATCCAGGAGCACGCGTGCCAAACCAACGTGAGCGGCGGCAAATGAAGGTCGCAGCTTGATTGCCTGGCGATAAAGATCGGCTGAGCTTTGCCGGTTCGTCTCATCCCTGGCAGTTTCGCGCGCATTCTCGGCCTTTTGAAAGATAAGTTCGGCCTGATCGTTTGTGCGGACCAGATGAATAGTGATTTCACCCCGCTGCGCCGCGGAAATCGGCATGGCACTTTCTTTAAAGCCCATCGCGCGCACGCGCAAGTTATGGACGCCCGTCGATAACTTGAGAGAACTTAACCTGCCATTGTCATTCGTTACGCCGCGTCTTATTTCATCAATCCACACTATGGCCTTCGGCTCGCTGACGATTGTGATTGTCCGAGCCCCGCTGGTTGTCATCGCCTGCCGCGGCCGTTGCGCAACGGCGACGCCGCAACAGAAAATCAAAATACAGACATATAACTTCATCGTGACTACGTTTACTCCGAACGATCCGCAACGCGCAAGCGTAGCACGGGCGTCTCGCCCGTGATCCACGCGCAAGATGCGCGTGCCACAATAAACTCCGATCTTCTAATGATGTTGCGCCGCGGCGCATTCTGGGTGTAATCTTCGCGCGAAATAACCGAAACCGATTTAGTTCTACGCGAATTGTCGTACTCGACCGTTAGTATAGGCAGTGTCGAAACTGCTGATCAGTTTGCATCAGATCGGGTTTGCGTTGGGAATGCTCGACGGGGTTTTCAAAGCGCCGAGTGGCACTGAGCTTTCTCACATCATTCTACGTTGGTTGCACTTCGTCGCGGGCATTACCTGGATTGGGTTGCTTTACTTTTTCAATCTGGTGAATGTGCCGCTGCAGAAAGAGCTCGACGCCGACACCAAGAAAAAAGTGAATCCGAAGCTGCTGTTGCCGGCCCTTTGGTATTTTCGCTGGGGCGCACTGGTGACGGTGCTGGCCGGTTTTGGTTATTACGCCATGTACATTCTGCGGCCTGATGTGGGACTGGCAAACGCCACCGGCGCCAACGTCAGCGGCCGCATAGTTCTGATCGTCTGGCTCTTCATTCCCATCGTTACGTTCCTGATCGAGTTTCTGATCATCAAGAAAGTGCCCGCGCTGATTAAAGATGGACGCGTCTTCGCGATTGTCGCGCTCATCCTTGTAGTGATCATGTCGATTGTGATTCTGAAGTGGCTTGATTCGAGTTTGACGGTTCACACCCAGCACTTCGCCAGCAACAAGACGCTGTCGATCGGCGTTGGCGGCGCGATGGGCTTAATCATGCTGCTGAATGTCTGGGGAATCATTTGGCCAAACAATAAACGAATGATCGGCGCGCTGACGGGCGGCCCGCCGGCGGCCCCGGAACTCGCGCGCCAGGCCTTTGTCGCCTCGCGCACAAATGCGTGGCTATCGCTGCCGATGCTTCTTTTCATGGGAACGTCGCATGGCGATTGGTTGATTTTCGGTGGGCACTAAGCTTAGGCGATAAACTATCCGCAGATTACCCAGATTTCGCAGATGACATTCGACTGATTGTCAGCGTGCTGCTGGAACTATTTTTGAATCTGTGGAATCTGGGTAATCTGTGGACCCTTCCTGAGGGCGGACCTGGTCCGCCCCTTTTTTCGCAACAGTATTGGCTTTTCATCTCCATCCCTTCGTCACACTTTAGGGCGACAATCAATCACAATAATTGCTCGTCGATGTGTGCGAGCGCTTCGAGGTCCGCAATTCTTAGGAGAAGGAGATGGCCACAATGGATAGTTACAAAGCGAGACAATTCAATCTGAGCAACCTGAAAGGGATTTCCGACGAGACGCTGGAAATGCACTTCAAACTTTACGAAGGATACGTAAAGGAAACGAACAAGCTGAACGAGAGAATCTCGGAATTCGTTAAAGGCGGCAAAGTCGATCAGGATGAGTTCGCTGAGTATTCCGAGCTGAATCGGCGGCTTGGCTTCGAATACAACGGCATGGTCCTGCATGAATACTACTTCGATAATCTGAAAACGGGCGGCGGCACTGGCGATCCGAACAATACGTCCGTCTTCCGCAAGTCAGCGGAACAAAGTTTCGGCAGCTATGACGTTTGGAAGGCCGAGTTCGTCGGCATCGGCAAGATGCGTGGAGTTGGCTGGGCCATCTGTTACCAGAATCCCGTGAACGGCGCGCTGTCGAATCACTGGATCACTTTACATGAAACCGGAAACGTTGCCGGCTTCACTCCCGTCCTGGTAATGGACGTTTGGGAGCATGCGTTTATTTTGGATTACAAACCAGCGGATCGCCCGAAGTACATCGAGGCTTTCTTTTCAAACATCGATTGGAACGTCGTCGAGCGACGACTAAAGCATCAGAAAGCACAGCCGATCGCCGCCTAGAGCAAGTTCGGAGTTCCGCCTTGAGGCGGTCTAGCGAGCAAACTATTATTCCGCCAGAGGGCGGAACTCCAAACAATTCCGGCAGGGCTTACAGCCCTGCTGGTTTTTTGCAATAATGTGCGCGACCAATTCGTCTTTTTTATTATCTAGGTTTGGAGGAGCTATGAGGATCTCGATCCGATTTCTGCCGTTATCAATTCTCTCTGCAGCAATTCTGGTTTGTGCTGCATGTCAATCGACGAATCAGAACGCGAATACCACTGCGACCACGTCGGCGACTCCTCCGGGAGCGCAGCAACTGACTCAGGTCTCTCGCCCGCAAACAATCGAGCAGATGATGAAGGATCGTGGCGAACAGGACCAGGCCAAGCCGACGCTGCGGATTGTGTCGCCCGCAAATAACGCGACGATCAACGGGTCGACTGTCGAAGTAAAACTGGAATTGGGTGGCGATCTCAAGGGCTACATGCCGCACAAAGATCCGGCGACGGGCAAAGGTAATCACATTCACGTGATTCTGGACAACGAACCGTACGAGGCTTATTACGAGCTGAATCAGGGGCCGTTCGAATTGCGGAATGTTTCGGAAGGCTGGCACACGCTGCGCGTATTTCCGTCGCGGCCCTGGCACGAGAGTTATAAGAACGACGGCGCGTTTCAGATGGTCGAATTCACGGTCAAAGGTGGAGGCGACGCGAGCAAACCGACGACCACAAATAGCGGGGACAAAATGGCGAATCCCGCGAAACCAGAGAGCGCCACCGCCAGTCCGACGCCTTCACGTGAAGGCAAGGATTACAGCGCGAGCCAGGGAGGCAACATCGATCGAACGAAACCGCTGCTCACCTACAGCCGGCCCAAGGGTGAGTACAAGGGAGCCGACGCCGATCCGATCATGATCGATTTCTGGCTTTTGAATGCGAAGTTACAAGGCGACGGTGGCGAGTATCGAGTACGCTATTCCGTTGACGGCGGCCAACCGACGTCTCTGGATAAATGGGAACCAATTTGGTTGACTGGGTGGATCAACGGCAAGCACCGCATCACGCTGGAGCTGATCGATCCTAAAACGGGGAACGTTGTCGACAACGGTGGCTACAATTCGACGACGAGAGAGATCACGATCAGCCGATAATCGTGTCAGGGCACGGTGAGCGTGCGCTGCTCATCTTGAAAAGTGGCACGGCGTCTCGCCCGTGAAGATCACGCGCAAGATGCGCGTGCCACCTCAAACCCAATCACTGCCCTGCCCCGGTCATGGTTTTATTATTGCCTGGTTGCAGTATTAGTCTCGGCCGGTTTCTTGGCCGCGGGTCTTCTCCTGGTTTTCATTTCGACCAGAATCACTTCCATGTCGTTATCCGTAAGGTTCTCAGGCAAGTGTCTGGTTGCAGGGGTCCACATCGCCTGGCCTGCTTTCATGTCGCGCTCTTCAGACTTCCCGCCGGGATAGGTGAATTTCACTCGCCCGTCGCTCTGAAAAATCGCCACTGAGTTCGGATGACTGTGCATGACCGATTTTTCATGCGGGCCATACTTAACGCGCAAGACGCGCACGGACCGGTTTTCAAACTCAACTTTATAATGTTTTGGATCGACTTTAACGGCGTCCTGTGCCAACACCGGCACTGCGACCGCCAAGACAAACAGCGTTAACAGAAGTACCCGACGCATAAGAATTTTTCTCCTGTCGTTCGAGGGGATTGTTTGAAGCGTCCGTCTTCTAATGCAGTTAGGATCAAAAGTCAACAGATTTTCGCGCGTTGGTGGTGCTCGTTAGTGTGTTGCTCAGACTCGGTGTGGCCAACTCGCAATTAAGAGAATGCCACACAACGGTTGTCCGCTCAGCTCCGTAGGAGCCGGATGTTTATAGCAACTGCCGACCTGAAGAGACTCAGCTCCGTAGGAGGAAAATGTGACTCACCGATCATATTTCGCTCCTTTGCCGGTTCAACGGCTTTCAAATGGGAAACTGTTGAAACAGTTAGCCCGATTCGGGCTCCCTGAGAACACCTTGCTGAAGCAAGGTGTGAATGAGACTGGTCTAGTTGAAGTGCATCGTTGGGCAACACAACTTTAGCCCACTACTTAAATTCAACCGTTACTATCGTAAGTGAGTTTTTGACCTTCGTATGCGAAACGTGCTCATTCACTTAAGCTGAGCATCTTTGGTGATATGGCTTCCTTGTCTTCCGCCGTCGCCGGTATGGATGCCGGCCGGGGCGATGTAAAAACGGAAAGCCCTGCCTGGGCTAAGAGACCGCAGAAGTCAAATAAGGTGCGCGTGAGGCTCGAAAAGGTAAAGAACTGTGAGTGGCCGTGAATGCGCGGATAATGACTGACTTCGGTTTCGGCAAACACAGCGCCATTAGCCTTTAGTTTGCGAATCATCTCGAGACAGGCCGCGCCGCTGGTCGAAATCCTGCCGATGCGCTGTAAAGCTTTTCGTCTGATCAAACGAAAATCACAATCAACATCGCGAATCGGCAAGCGGAATAAAAGTCTGGCCACACGATTATAAATTTTTCCAATGATGACTCGATGAAAACTGTCTGCGCGCCTGGCTTTATATCCATTCACGACGTCAACGCCGGTCGTCATCAGCGGCAGCAACCGAGCGATCTCGCGGACGTCGTATTGGCCGTCGCCATCTGTGTAGAAAACGAAATCCTTGCTGGCGTGATCGAATCCGCTTTGTAATGCTCCGCCGTAGCCACGATTCGACGCGTGATGAATAGCCTTGACTTGCGAGTGAGCGCGGCTTAACTCGTCGATGACGCGCGGCGTCTCGTCAGCGCTGCCGTCGTTGATGACGATCACCTCATAATCATCCGTCAAAGCGGGAAGAATCTCGAGGGCCGCGTTGACCAGCTCACCGATAGTTCGCTCGTCATTGAAGGCGGGAAAGAAGATACTTATGCTGAAGCTTTGAGACGGGGCCATCATGCCGCTATGAGTAATCAGGCGGCGAGTTTAGACAATCAAACAGCGGGATGCAAGAAAGAAACGAACCTGGGTGGCTCCTATTTCAGTTGCAGACCCACTTGAAGCGGATAAACTCGGGCCCGCGGGGTTAGCAGATAAAAGTCAACCGGATGAGTTGGCCCAACTCGCCGGGGCCACGCGCACCTGAAACGTTAGTCACGATGTCCTTATCAGCTACACAGAAGCGCCAACGGTTTCTCGCGCTGTCGGCTGAGGCGGCCGCGTGCATCCGCTGTCCGGCGATGTGCGCACGGGCCGCTGTGCTCACTGAATTGAATGGGCCGGTCGATGCGCGCGTCATGTTTATTGGCGAGGCTCCCGGACGCAAGGGCGCTGATCGTACGCGCGTGCCGTTCTCCGGAGATCAGTCGGGCAGAAACTTCGAACGCTTTCTTGAATCAATCGGATTGGCGCGCTCGCAGATTTTTATTACGAGCGCCGCTTTGTGTAATCCACGATCGGCATCGGGCGCGAACCGCCGTCCCAGCAGCAGCGAAATCAGAAACTGCTCAGACTTTCTTACGCGCACGATCGATCTGATTCAGCCGTCGGTCATCGTCACTCTCGGAACTGTGGCGCTTGAGGCGCTGAAGCTCATTCACGATCATGAATTCAGCTTGAAGAACGACGCGGCCAGAATCCGTCGCTGGCATGATCGACTGCTGATCCCTCTGTATCACCCGAGCCCGCAAGTTCTGATTACGAGCAGGAAAGAAAAGGCGCAGTTGCGGGATTACCAGGTTGTGTCCAAAGCGATTAGGAAGGTAACCGGGAGCTTACTCCCGGATTTCAGGTGATTGCTGAGCCCCGTAGGGGCCGGATGTTTATAGTACCGGCGTCCGTAATCAAGGTGAGCTCCTTTAGGAGCGAAATGTGATCGAGCGACCCGGACTATTTCGCTCCTAAAGGAGCGAGAGTTTTCGATAAATGCAATAGTGCTATAAACATCTTGCTCCTATAGGAGCGTAACGCCAGATGAATTACGACGAAATGAGTAACCGCTTTAGTGAATACTCCGCCGTCCGCGACCGCGGCGCAGGCCTGATCGATCTCTCGGCAGGCGGACGGATCATCGTCAGCGGTTCGGAAGCAGTGATGTTTCTGAATGGCCTGATCACTAACGACATGAAGACGCTGGGCGCGCATTCATGGATGCCGGCGGCTTTCACCAACGTGCAAGGCCGACTATTGGCTGTGGTTCGAGTCCTGAATCTGGCCGATCACTTTCTGATAGACACCGAACGAGCTACTCATGCGAAGGTTTTGGAATTGCTGGGTCGGTTCACGCTGGCCGGCGATTTTCGGGTGACGGACGCGACTGAGGAAATCGCGACGTTGTCTGTTCAGGGGCGTGGCGCCGCGGACGTCATACGGACTGTGTTTGGCGACATGCTGGGCAACCTGGAACGCGGAAAAGTACTAACCGCGCCCTTCAGAGAATCGACGGTAACAATTATCTGCGCGACACATACGGCTGAAGCTGGCTTCGACCTCTTTGTAAGCATTGACAATGCGAGCGAGCTGCAAGGCGCGCTGATTGATGCAGGCGCGGTAGTCGTGGGCGAAGACGTGTCTGAGACGTTGCGCATCGAAGCCGGCATTCCGCGTTATGGCGTCGATATGGATGAGACAACGGTCTTGAATGAAACGAACCTTGACGATGCCGTAAGCTTCACGAAGGGCTGTTATGTAGGCCAGGAAATAGTTGTCCGGATCATGCATCGGGGCCACGTCGCGAAAAAACTCGCCGGCATAATGCTGGACCAGCAGGCTGAACTTCCGAGCGGGACTAAGATCTTATCTGATAACGATCAGGAGATCGGCCGAGTTACTTCGTCAACCGCCTCGCCTCGTCTGCAAGGCGCGATCGCCCTTGCTTATGTAAAGTACGATTATTTGGCGCCGGGAACGAAGATCAAAATTGCCGATCTGACGGGTGTGGTTACTGAGCTGCCGTTCGTTCGCGGGAGTTGGTACGAAGAGTCAGCTCCGTAGGACGAGGAGGTCGATCATCCGTGCTGGTAGCGAGGCAAGATTATTTCCGGCTTTCCGCACAAGGCTTCCTTTACTTAGCAGTGTCTCAGTTTGGCTTTGCGCGTCCTTGCACCTTCGCGTCTTTGCGTGAGATTACTTTTTTCGTGCAACAGTTTTCACGCAAAGGCGCAGAGCCGCAAAGAAAAACCGCAAAGTAAGACAACTTCCCTTCACTTGAACAGCAATGACTGATGACGCAATCAAAACGGCTGAATCGATCGAGGAACTCGATCAATCAGAACTTGCACATTCGATCATCGAAGCGCTGCTCGATCACACGCGGGTCGTCAGCGATCTGATTGCCTTAATGGCCCAGGCGCTCGATCAAGACACCACCAAGGCGCTTATTCAAACCCCGCAGTGGCAAGCCTATCTCGAGAGCCGCCGCCGCATGGAAACAACGCGCGCGGAGGTTGAGCAGTTTGTCGAGATAAGCAGGCGACCCCCAGAGGATTAACCTTCAATCTCAACAATAAGTTGCACGTTCGACCTAATGCTGAGCGGCCCGCCGGCCACCGGTGTCAGGACCGCTTTCCTGGACACATTAAGCGTCTCAATCGATTCGCTGGCGTAGTTATTGAAACCTTCTCCGCCAACGGTCGAACCCTCGTTCTCTTCCACTACTCGCAACACATGCCCGCCCAACGCCTGCGCGATCGAGTTAGC
>QHXH01000216.1 GCA_003222855.1 Acidobacteriota bacterium | reverse complement strand
GCGTCGATGATAGTTTTTGGCACTTACAACGTGACGTTGACTCCGGCCCCTGCTGCAGCCGACAAATCGAAACCATCAGACGTGCCCATCGCAACTATCATGGGCCAGGCCAAAGTCATTCGGGTAAATGAAGGCCGGTTGGCGGGAGACATTTTTGATGGCGCCTGGGCGCCGCGGCAATATGACTTTGCCGACAACATCAAAGAGCTTCAAAAGATTCATGGAGAGCTGGCGTATCAGATTCTGTTTCAGCGGGACAAAGCGCTTTCATTCTCGCGCAACAACCTGATCCAGGAAGCCACCAAGGTTCCGCCGCAAGCATTCGAGGCTTATATGAAAGGCTCGATGACCGCCGAGCGCGAGCCTACCCGAGCGATCTATTTCAAGAATGCGTTGAAGCTTTACGGCAAAGACAACGGCGGCGCCGTTTACCCTGAAGCCGCTTTCGAGTTGGGCCGATTTCATTTCAACCAGTCGCAATGGAAGGAAGCGATCGAGTATTTCATAATGCTCCAGAAAAAGGAGCCGCATTATAACGAAGCGCAATTCTATGCGGGGCTCGCGTATTGGAAGACGGGAGAGATTCAACATGCGCTCGCGACGTTGGTCCCGCTGGCCGACGAAAAAGTGATGCCGCTCGTGGGCGTTTACAACAACGCCGGGGCTGTTTCAATCGAAGCAGCCCGCAATGAAAAGAAACCGGAAGAGCGCACACGCCTATTGGTCCAGGGCATCACGCTGTTGTCTCGCGCCGCAGATTCTTCGCCTGACGACACAACCGTGCTCTTTAATCTGGCCTACGCTTTGTTCCTTAACGAAAAGTATGCTGACGCCGCAACGAAACTCGAAAAAGTGATCGCTGTCGATCAACGAGACGGCCAGGCATATTTTCTTTTGGCGAAGGTGCAGCAACGGGCTAATCAAAACGACGCCGCGACGGCCGCGGACAATCAGGCTCGTCGCTACTTGCTCAGTTACGCGAAATGGGAAACTGAGTGGCAGAAGTCACAGTCGGTAGCAAATCTGAATTTGCGATCGCGCGACGTCCTCAATCAAGTTGACATATCCGACCTGAGTCGCGTCAAAGCGATTGAAGCGGCAAATGCCAACAGCGCGCAAGAGGCCTTGAGCAAGATTCGCGACCTCTATCAACAAGGCCGCGATGACGAGGCACTGGCTGAAATTCGCAAGTTATTGAATATGGAGCCGACGACCGCGGAAGCGTTTTTGTTGAGCGGGCGCATCAACCAGCGTCGCGGCGATCAGGAAGCAGCAATCGCGGCGCTGAAGACCGCGATCTTCTGGGATTCGCGATTAATCGATGCGCATATCCTGTTGGGTCGAATTTTTCTGGAACGCGGCGACGTTGCGGAGGCAAAGAAATATGCGACCAGCGCGATTGCTATCGATCCGGACAATCAGGAAGCAATGGCCTTGCAAAGACAAGTGACGATGGGACGGCAACCGTAAGAATGGTCGCCTAGTGGCACGGGAAGTGCTGAGGACAAGGATGGCAAGCACGCAAACAAACGTGCCCCCGCCGCCATCACTTCTCTGAGCGCTGCAAGCCGCTGCGCCAGCCGCCCGCCGAGCGATCCTTCAGTTTAATCCCCCCGAAATGGAACCCGGTCAGAAATGACCGGGTTCTCCCGCGTTTACGGCTCTTTCAGCGACAGAGCGAAAACCCAACTAATTCGGCGTCGAAACAGTTTCCACTGACTTGTCCTCCTGCGCCACGTCAAAGTGAGAAGAGTATTCGTCTCTAAGTAACCGGGACTGTCAAAAAGACGAATTTTGTCACTTTGACAGTGCCGCTTTTTGTAATTTGACCGCTCAATTCGGCTGTTGAGCAGGCGCAGTGGATCGTTCCAGAAAAAATTTTCGACGCGAGCACCTGGTCCGTTTCACTTCCAGAATTTCAAACTGCACTATCCTTAGCCCTGCGTAGTGATGCTGTTAGACTCGGGGCGTGTCTGAACGCGAAATCACGACTCGGCTCGCGAGATCTCGCGTCTTGACTGCGATTCAGTCGAGCTTTCCGACTCCGGCCGAAGCATCGCTGGTCTCAGGCTCTGCCTTGCTGACCGTGCTTTCATTTCCAGATTTTGACTTGTGGTTCCTCGCCTGGCTTAGTGTCGCGCCCCTGTTAATAGTCGTCGCCCGCGCTCTCACCCCGCGAAGAGCACTCGTTGCGGGGTGGTTATGGGGGACAATCTTTTTTTATGGAACCTGCTGGTGGCTTACCTATCCAATAATCCACTATGCGCATATTAGCGCCTGGTTCGCCTATCCGCTTTTGCTGTTGCCCATACTTCTCGTCGCTTTGTTTCCGGCTCTTTGCTGCGCCTCCACTTCACACCTCATCGCGCGGTTCGGCACGACTGCATTGATTCTGGTTCCCTTCCTGTGGATTTCATTTGATTGGTTGCGTTACTCGGTAACAGGACAAGTCTGGAATGCGATCGGTTATTCGCAAGCGTTTCATCCGCTGATGATTCAATCCGCGCGATGGGGCGGCGTTTACTCAGTCGGTTTCGTGATTGTACTTTCGAACACAGCCATTGCGCTTTTCCTGATTAGACGCCGGCTGTTGTCACCTTATTCGTAGGTGTTATGATCATGGCGATACCTAGTTTTCAACCCCGTCCGGAACATCGGGATGAAGCCACGCCAGCCCTGATCGTCATCGCAATTCAACCAAACGTCCCGATGGATCTTTCTGGGGATACCGCCGAGATGAATGCTCTCCTGCAGCGTCATCTGTCTTTAAGCCTCTCGGCACTGAACGATGCCAAGGCGCACCCGGTATTTGGCGTAGCAAGCGACTCGCACTTGATCATTTGGCCCGAGTCGCCGATGAACTTCAGTTACTCGCGCGATCCGCATCTGCGGCAAGTCGTCGGTGACTTCGCGCGCGACAATCACACCTCGATTCTGCTGAACTCGCTCGAGCCCGCTTCAGATGGCGGCGATCAAAATTCTGCCGTCATGGTAAATGAAGAGGGTGCAATCGCCGCGCGTTATGATAAAATCCGCCTGATGCCGTTTGGCGAGTACGTGCCGCTGCCCCGATGGCTACCGGGCGCGAGTTCGGTGCGGGGAATCGTCGGCGAGTTTACCCCCGGCAGTTCTTATACGCTGATGCCCCTCGGCGCGCTTCGCGCCGGGGTTTTTATTTGTATAGAGGCCGCGCACCCCGCGATCGCGCGCAGCTTCACGAACGAAGGCGCCGATGTGCTGATAAATATTTCGAATGATGGATACCTCGGGCCAACACCGGTGATGCGACAACATCTGGCCAACGCCATTTTTCGCGCGGTCGAGAACAATCGCGATCTGGTGCGCGTGACAAACACCGGTATCACTGCTTTCATAAATTCGAACGGCGAGACATTCGATGTCACGCCCGGCTTTCAAACGGCAGTGCGAACCTGGACGATTAGCAAGAACGGTGAAGGCACGACTTTTTATTCGCGGCATGGCGACGCTTTCGTTTACGCCTGTGCCTTGATTAGTTTGGGATTTGTTTCCGCAAGTTTTATGAAAAGGAGATTCGTGTAGCGCAAACTGTCAGTTTGTGCCGCAAGCTGACAGCTTGCGCTACACAAGCTTTATTAATGATTGCGACAGTATCAATGCAGGAATTACGAAATTCGTATGAGGATCTAAAGAAACGGGTCGAGCAACTCGGGAGGTTTCTTTGATGTCCCGGCAAAGCGTGCCGAATTAGACCAGATTGAAGCGCAGGCCTCTGCGCCGGACTTCTGGTCGGATCAGGAAGCCGCGCAGAAGCTGCTACAGCAACGCAGCCGCGCGCAGCGGACGATCGAGCGGCAGGAGAAATTCGAAACTGAAATTTCAGACGCGGGAGTGCTCTTTGAATTCTCTGAAGAAGATGAAAGCTCGCTGAATGAATTGCGCGCCTTGCTCGCGCGACTTGAGCACGAACTCGTCGCCGCAGAAACCGAAACGCTGCTAGGGGGCGAAAACGACGGTCGCAATGCGATCTGCACGATTCATCCCGGCGCGGGCGGAACTGAGTCGCAGGATTGGGCCGAGATGCTTCTGCGAATGTATTTGAAGTGGGCCGAACGCCGCGATTTCAAAACGGAGATTATTGACTATCAGCCGGGTGAAGAGGCAGGAATCAAGAGCGTGACATTCAAGGTTGAAGGGGAATACGCATATGGCTTGCTCGCGGCCGAAGCTGGCGTGCACCGTCTCGTGCGCATCTCGCCGTTCGATCAGAACGCGCGGCGGCATACGTCGTTTGCTTCGCTGTTCGTCTATCCGGAAATCGATGAAGCAGTCGAAGTCGAAATCAACGACAAGGATTTACGCGTCGACACCTATCGCTCGACCGGCGCCGGTGGTCAGCACATCAATACGACAGATTCAGCGGTGCGCATCACGCATCTGCCCACCAATATCGTCGTCCAGTGCCAGAACCAGCGCTCACAACATCAGAATCGCGCCGTGGCAATGCAGGTTTTGCGGTCGCGTTTGTATGAATTGGAATTGGAAAAGCGTCGCGCCGAAACAAAAGAGTTGGAAGCCAATAAGCAGGACATAAGTTTCGGATCGCAAATTAGGAATTATGTGCTGGCGCCTTATCGTTTGGTGAAGGACGCACGTACGAAGCTCGAGCGCGGCGATGTGGATTCGGTGCTCGATGGAGACATCGATGACTTTATCAAGGAATATCTTCTGTCGCGTCGCGCGGCATAACGTCCGACAAACTTTAGTTTGTCGTCAATGACTGTGCGCAACTGGTCTCTAGCTTGAAGCAAAGCGACAAACTGAAGTTTGTCGTACAATTTTATGGCCGCAATATCCTCTGAATTGGAAATCGAGCCCGCGCCACGCAATACGCGCGTCAACGAGATCATTGCAATTGGTTTGGTCGCGCTGGCGTTGCTGTTGGGCCTTTGCCTCGCTTCTTACAATCCGAACGATTCTTCCTGGAACGCGGCGGGAGAAACCGGCGCGCACAATTGGATTGGCGTGGTAGGCGCCAACGTGGCGGCCGCGCTCTTTCAATCGATTGGCCTGGCTGCCTATCTGATTCCTTTTCTGATTATCGCCGGAGCCTGGCGACGTTTCCGCGCGCGCCGCATCAACGCTCCCGTTTCACGGCTCGCGGGATTGATCGTGCTGGTTCTCTCCTCCGCCGCACTGCTCTCGCTCGCCAATATCAGGCCCTTCTATGATGCCAGCTTTAACGCAGGCGGTCTGGTTGGAGCGTTGATTGCGCGCGCGCTCGTCGGCGGGCTCAACACGATCGGTACGACGATCCTGTTAGTCGCAATCGCGGCCACCGGCCTTTTGCTGGCGACAAATTTTTCTTTCGCACACTTCTATGAAACATTCGCGACGACACTCGGCGATCGTTTCGGCGTGTTGCGCTCAATCCCTGAGCGATTTCGCGCCTGGCGGCTGGCTCGGCGTGAGAAACGTCAACAGCGAATCGAACTGAAGCGACAAGCAAGAACAGAAGTTGCTTCTTCCATGCAAACGACGCGGGCCGAGACGGGAACGGAAATAAGATCCAGCAATCCGGAACTCGCCGAAGCATTTCTTTCATTCAGTGCGGCCACGAAGGCGCCGCCGAAAACCATGTCGGCTGCCGCCGGCGCCGCAACCGCGGCCACGAAACGCGCCTCGACCACTCGCGGAAAAACCGAGACGGCCGAATCCGCGTTAATTGAGGACATGGTGCGCGAGGCTGCCGTCAAACGAAAGACGGAAACACCGGCGGCCGGCAGTTTGGATTTCAGCGGCGCGCGCAGAGTTTCACCAAAGACTTCCTCGTCAGATTACCAACTACCCTCGGTCGAACTCCTCAATGAACCGCAAATGCGGAGTGAGCAGGCGGACGATGAGCTGCTCGGCATGGCGACGAAGCTGGCCGAGAAGTGCCGCGAATTCAATGTCACCGGCCAAATCAAATTCATCTGTCCCGGTCCCGTGGTCACGACTTACGAATTCAAGCCGGATCCCGGCGTCAAGTATTCGAGAGTAACAGGACTGGTCGATGATCTTTGTCTCGCTCTCAAAGCCGAATCGATTCGCATCGATCGCATGCCGGGCAAGCCCCACGTCGGCATCGAAGTTCCCAACCCGCGCCGCGAAACGATTTTTCTGCGCGAAGTGATCGAATCTCGCGCTTTCAAAGAATCAACTTCGAAACTGACCATCGCGCTCGGCAAAACAATCGATGGCCTGAATTACGTTAGCGATCTCGCCAGGATGCCTCACCTGCTGATCGCCGGCACGACCGGTTCCGGCAAATCGGTCGGCGTGAATTCCCTCCTGCTTTCGATCCTTTACCGCGCGCGGCCCGATGAAGTGAAATTGATTCTGATCGATCCGAAACGCCTGGCTGCTGCCCGCGCGCTGCGCTGGGCTGTGGCCGAGATGGAGCGTCGTTACAAAGAGCTGGCCGGCTGGGGCGTGCGCAACATAGACGGCTACAACGCTGAGCGCGAGCGCCGCAATTCGGTCAAAGACTTTGACGAAAACGGCGAGCCGTGGACGCGTATGCCTTTCATCGTGATCATCATCGACGAACTTGCCGACTTAATGATGACTTCAGGTCATGAAGTCGAGGATTCGATCACGCGACTGGCGCAAATGGCGCGCGCGGTCGGCATTCATCTGGTCCTGGCCACCCAACGACCCTCAGTTGATGTGATCACCGGACTGATCAAGGCGAACTTCCCTTCCCGCATTTCTTATCGCGTGTCTTCGAAAGTCGATTCGCGCACAATTCTGGACACCAACGGCGCGGAACATCTGCTGGGCCGCGGCGACATGCTGTTCCTGCCCCCCGGATCCTCGCGTCTGCTGCGCGTGCACGGCGCGTATGTCGATGAATCGGAAATCAACAAAATCGTTTCGCATATCAAGGCGCAATGGGAGCCCGACTATGACGAGACCATTACGCAATCCGACGAAGAAGCGATGGGTCTCGAGGATTCGGACGGCGAACGCGATGAGTTGTTTGAAGACGCGCTGCGCATCTGCGTCGATATGAAGCGAGCTTCCACCTCAGTCCTGCAACGCCGCCTGCGCATCGGCTATGGCCGTGCCGCCGCCGTGCTCGATCAAATGGAGCGCGAAGGCTTGATCGGCAAAGCCGACGGCGCCCGCCCGCGTCCCATCCTGCAAAAAGCATTCGAATTGGTCGGCGAGTGGGACGAGCAGGAAGCTGAGTAGCCTGCAACCTTCATTCGCCTATCTCGCATCCCAAGAGCCGTAGTCTCCTCTCGTCTTTCCGCTTCTTCATTGTTGTAAAGAGGCTTTCATGTTCGAACTGACCCGGCAATGTTTGAGGTGCTTTGCAGCTCTCAGCCTAATTACTCTCACTTACTTCACTCTTACCGCATCTGTTTATGCACGCGAAACAAAGAGGCAAACGCGAAGTACCGACGCGGTTGCGGCTGCCGCAGTTCGGCCGCAGTGTGGGTTCAATCCCAGCGGTTACTTTTACCCAAAAGGTCCATTACCGGCCGGGTTCGAAGGTTTTGATCATATAACGCTGTGGGAGTACAGCGGCGAACCGGACAGAGATCATCGGCCCGGCGTTTACAGCGGCCGCGGGGACGCCTATGAATTTGCGACATTTAACGAGATTGCGCCGTTTGAATTCACCACTGCGCGCGTCAACGGCACAAGCTACTCTTTTACGGGACAGTTTCACCTGATTTGCTTTCTTGAAGAGGAAGCGCGAGCCCACAAAGACGAGGTAATTCTGGATGGAAACCTGGTAAAGCAGCAAAACAGCGAGAAGACCGCCGCAGCGCAGCTCGAGTTTCTTTATTCGCCGA
>QHXH01000215.1 GCA_003222855.1 Acidobacteriota bacterium | reverse complement strand
TGTATTCATTGGCCCTTTTTGGAGTGCGGCGACTTGTCGCCGCTTTTAAAGCGCTGACAAGGCAGCGCACACCAAATCTATGCTTTCGCCTTTTCTTTCTTCTCGTGTGAATAGTCGCGTTTGCGCGGTTGAATCAAAGAGGCGTCCACCGGATCATATGAGAACACTGGTCCTTCTCCTGAGTACTCTGCAATCGTAGTCTTCAGCCAGTTCGCATCGTCCCGTTCGGGAAAGTCAGGTTTGTAGTGCGCACCGCGCGATTCGTTGCGATTCAAGGCGCCCAGCGTGATCACGCGCGCCAGATCGACCATGTTCCGAAGCTGCCGCGCGTGGGGTAACGCCATCGTGGCCCAAAGATTTGAATCGTTAATCGAGATGCGATCGAATCGATCCGTTAACTCGCGCAGCTTATCATCCGTTTGCTTCAGACGATCGTTGTAGCGAATCACGGTGACGTTGTCGGTCATGATACGGCCCATCTCTTCGTGCAGCTTGTATTGATTCTCGGCCCCGCTCTGCGCGATCAGCTTGTCATTGATCTCCTGCTGGCGCTTCGTTTCCTGCTCGTAAATGCGCGCTCCGTTGGCACCGTTGCGCTCGACATTCCCGGCCCACTCGATCGCTGCGGGCGCCGCGATGAAGCCACCGTAAACGCAACTAACCAATGAATTTGCGCCGAGCCGGTTCGCTCCATGAATCGAATAATCGCACTCGCCAGCCGCCAACAATCCGGAAATATTAGTGCGCTGATCGAAATCGACCCAGAGGCCCCCCATCGAATAGTGCACACCGGGAAAGATGCGCATTGGCACGTGACGTGGATCATCGCCGACGAACATCTCGTAGATTTCCAGGATCGCGCCAAGCTTTTTATCGAGCGTCTCCGGCGGGATGTGCGTCAGATCGAGATAGACCTGGTTCTCGCCGTTGACGCCCATGCCGGCGAGACAAACCTGAAAGATTTCTCGCGTGGCGATGTCACGGGGAACCAAATTGCCATAGGCGGGATATTTCTCTTCGAGGAAATACCACCGCTCGTTCTCGGGAATTGACGAGGGCGATCGCCTATCGCCTTTATTCTTCGGCACCCAGACGCGGCCGCCTTCACCGCGAGCGGACTCGCTCATCAAGCGGAGCTTGTCTTCTCCGGGAATTGAAGTTGGATGGACTTGAATGAATTCGCCGTTCGCGTACTTCGCGCCTTGCTGGTAGCAGGCTGCGACCGCGCTCCCGGTGCAGACCATTGAGTTCGTTGATTTGCCAAAAATTAATCCCGGGCCGCCGCTCGCGATGATTACCGCATCCGCGGCAAAAGCCTTGAGCTCCAATGAACGAAGGTTCATCGCGACGATCCCGCGACAGACCTGGTGATCGTCGAGCACCAGCGACATCATTTCCCAGCCTTCGTATTTCTTTACTTTGCCGGTGACTTCAAATCGCCGCACTTGCTCGTCCAGCGCATACAAAAGTTGTTGGCCCGTTGAAGCCCCCGCGAATGCGGTGCGGTGATGCTTTGTTCCCCCGAAGCGGCGGAAGTCGAGCAGTCCTTCGTTCGTACGCGAGAACGGCACTCCCATGCGATCGAATAAGTAAATGATCGCGGGCGCCATTTCGCACATGGCCTTTGCCGGCGGCTGATTCGCGAGAAAGTCGCCGCCATAAACTGTATCGTCGAAATGTTCCCAGGTTGAATCGCCTTCCCCTTTCGTGTTCACCGCGCCGTTGATGCCGCCTTGCGCGCAAACCGAATGCGAACGCTTAACCGGCACCACCGAAAACAGATCGACTTCATGGCCTGCCTCAGCGATCTTCATCGCCGCCGCCAGACCAGCGAGCCCCCCACCGACGATTGCGATTTTGATTTGAGCAGCCATCGTTTTGTCCGACAAACTTCAGTTTGTCGTTCGTTCGGTCGCTATCCCCTGCATCGACAAACTAAAGTTTGTCGGACAACTTTACATGAACCTTCCCAGCAACCCGCCGGGATGAATGAAAGCAACTGCGGCGTTGATGCCAACCGCTAAAAGGAAAACGCCAAACGCAATGCACGCATAACCGGTCAGACGCTGCGCCCGCTCGCCGATCGTGATGCCCCAGTCAACCAGGAACAACCAGATACCGTTCGCCAGATGCCAGACAGTCGCCGTGATCCCGATCAGATAGATCACGAAGATCCACGGTCTCACAAACTCGTTATGCACAATCGAAAAACTTTGGTCCGCGTGCGTCGCTACCGACATAGTATTCAGACCAGGTATCAAGCCAAAGCGAAAATTCAGGACATGAAAAGTGATAAAGAAAAACAGCATGACGCCGGTAACGCGCTGAATCGTATAGAACCAGTTTCGGGCGTAGGGATAATGCAAATTGTTCGGACGCGCCTCGACCGTAATCACGAGTCCA
>QHXH01000182.1 GCA_003222855.1 Acidobacteriota bacterium | reverse complement strand
GGCGCTCGCGGCAGTCGGCACGCGCGGGGCCTTCAAACGCATGGACCACGTCGCGCGATTCAGACCCCTTCGCTTGCTGCTGGGAACGATGCTCAAAACTTTTCCCGTCGCATCGAGAATCTCGATTTTCAGATCGCCAAAGATATGACGCTTCTGTTGGTAGTAAGTGATCACGGCTTCGTCGGTCGGATTGTCGCCGACGAAAACGGCGTCGCCATTTGCCCAGCCGCCGCTCGCCGGCATTTGCTGCGCGGTGGGTCGCGCGTCAACGAAGGCGGCCTCTTTCGCAAGCAGCTCCGGCGTGAGCGCGCGCAGCGGAGTTATGTCATCGATAATCCAAATGCCCCGGCCGTGCGTGGCGATAACGAGATCCTTGTCGCGTGGATGGATTGCGAGATCGCGCACCGCGACGTTCGGAAACTCACCGCCGGTGTATTGCGCCCATTGCCTGCCGCCGTCGAGCGAGACCCAAAGTCCGAACTCAGTGCCAACGAAAAGCAGATCTTGATTGACGAGGTCTTCCTTAACAACGTGCGCATAACCTCTGACGTTACTTACAGGCGCAATGATCTGCGTCCACGTTTGCCCATAATCGTTAGTCCGGTAAACGTATGGCCGCATGTCGCCGAAAGTATGCGCATCGAAAGTCGCGTAGGCGGTG
The DNA here is from genome assembly GCA_003222855.1 of Acidobacteriota bacterium. Taxonomy (GTDB): domain Bacteria; phylum Acidobacteriota; class Blastocatellia; order Pyrinomonadales; family Pyrinomonadaceae; genus UBA11740. Next base: position 3,078 of record QHXH01000182.1, on the reverse strand, counting down.
CCTTCGCTAAAGTGCCCCGCATCGATCGAAGTCACCCAGGCATTTTTTGGCAGCCCTTTGATATTGCTGACGACACTTTTCCACGTCTTGCCACCGTCTCGTGTGACTTGCACATTTCCATCGTCGGTGCCGGCCCAAATCAGGCTTGGATTCTTCGGAGATTCGCAGATCGAAAAGATCGTGGTGTGCATCTCGGCGGAAGAATTATCGACGGTGATGCCGCCCGATTGTTCCTGCTTCTGCTTCTCAGGATCGTTGGTCGTCAGATCGGGCGAGATGCGCTCCCACGTTTGTCCGTGATCGCGCGAGCGAAACAAAAACTGTGCGCCAATGTAAATCGTCCCGTTCTGCGTCGGGCTCACCTGTATCGGCGTGTTCCAGTTATAGCGCAGCTTACCTTCCTTGTAGTTCGGCAACGGCTGAATGCCGCGCACTTCATGCGTCTTGCGATTGACGCGTCCGATGTAGCCGCCTTGTGACTCGGCATAGACGTACTCGGGATCGGAAGGATCAGCGAACACCCAGAATCCATCTCCGTTATAAATGTTTTCCCAGCGGTCGTTCGTGATTCCACCCGGATACGCCGAATCACCGATCCATGAACTGTTGTCCTGCAAGCCGCCGTAGACGTGATATGGCCGATCCATGTCGAGACTGACGTGATAGAACTGCGACACCGGAAGATTGTTCGCTTTCCACCATCGATTGCCGCTGTCGAATGAATACCACAAACCGCCATCGTCGCCCGTGATCACGTTGTCGGTATTGTTTGGATTGATCCAGACGTCATGAAAATCGCCGTGCGCGCCGCCCGCGATATTGCTGAAGCTCTCGCCGCCGTCGCTGCTCGCGATCAGCGACCCGCCGGATTTGTAAATCTTGTTCTCGTCTTTTGGATCGACGATCAAGTTAGCGAAATAGAATGGCCGCCAGATCATGTTCTGACTACGATCGAGATGTCGCCATGTTTTGCCGTTATCATCTGAACGATAAAGCCCGTCCTGCGGAATCTCAGCTTCAATGAATGCATAGACGGTGCTGGGCTTCGAAGGAGCGACGGCTACCGCGATTCGGCCCCATGGTTTAGAGGGCAAACCCTGCGCGCTCTTTTCATCAAGTTGCGTCCACGAGGCGCCACCATCCGTGCTCTTGAACAAACCGCTGCCGCTGAACGAATCGGGACCATCGCCCCCCGATCGAAACGTCCAGCCCTGGCGCCGGAAATCCCACATACCCGCGTAGATGGTTCGCGGGTTTCGGCGATCCATGGAAATCATGGAACAGCCGGTTGAGAGATTTGGTCCGGTAAGAATCCTGGTCCATGTCTTTCCACCGTCCGTTGTTTTGTAAACGCCGCGCTCATCGCTATCGCTCCACAATTTTCCCGGGGCGCAAACATAAACTGTGTCATCAGAATTTGGATCGACCAGGATCTTTGCAATGCGCTCAGAATTCTTGAGACCCACGTTGATCCAGTTTTCGCCGCCGTCCGTCGATTTATAGACACCGTCGCCGATTGAAGTGCTGTTGCGGGTCCAGGCTTCGCCGGTGCCAACCCAAACGACTTTTGGATTTTTTGGATCGATCGTGACCGCGCCAATCGATTGGACCGGCTGCTTGTCGAAAACCGGCTTATAAGTAGCGCCCCCGTTCAGCGATTTCCAGACGCCGCCGCTGGCCGACCCGACGAATATTGTCAATCGCTGACCGTCCTGCACGGCATCGACAGCGGCGATGCGGCCGCTCATCGTAGCTGAACCGATGTTGCGCGCCCGCAGTCCGGAAATCGTTTCCGAATCAAATTTGATCGGGGTTTGCGCGGTGGTAGATCCGCAAAGCATGAGGCTCGCAGTGATAGTAGTGACGACGATGATTAGTTTTCGCATCGAGTTTTTCCTCAGAGGACCAGGCAATGGTTTAGCTCCGTTAGGAGCCGAATATTTGTAGAACACATGCGCTTTCAGATTGATCTGCGAAGCGGCCGCTCTTGATCACGGTTTCGGCGCCGGCTTTACGACCGGGATTGCGAAGCGCGAATCATCCAGGCTGACATTAGCCTCGATTTTGTCGTACACATATTTTGATTTGTCCTGATGACCTTTGGCATTGACTTCTACGGCGAACGGCAAATACCAACCATTAACCAGTTTGTAATCACCCAAAGCAGTTTCGTACTCACGCTCTTCGCCGCGCACCACGCGTTTCGTGTCAATCTTGATCGGCATGTAATAGTCACTGTCCAGATAATAAAAATAAGTGTCGCCGTTTGGTTTCGTGACTTTCAGCTTGTAGGTGTCAGTGCCTTCAAATTTGTCCATGCCGACGAACTCGACCTTGTTCCCTTTTCGTTTGTAATCGACCAGCGGCCCATCAAAGTCGGCGTCTTCAACGATCGATTTCATCTCTTCTTCACCGAGTGCTTCGGGGTCCTTCTTTCCATTCCATGGCTCGATCTTCCAGCCAGTCTTGCCGTCGTAGGCGTTGATGGCCGTCATGCCTTGCAACGAAAACTCTTCACGCACCGAAGCGTCGCGTTTATTTTCCTGCAAGATGACGGCTTCGAATCCGCCACCGCCGACATACTTGCCGCTGCGCCGCAAACTGTGAACGGCCTGGATTTTGTCTGTCCCGCCTACAGCTTTCAGGTAATGGGCGACGATTTCATCAGCCGTTTGCGCTGAAGCTGCCACACCACACACCGCCACGATTGCAATCAATGCCAGAATCCTGTGCATAAAATCTTCCTCCCAATCCGACACGCAGAGCTGCTGCTACTACGGCTCAAACCGCGGATAGGTTTAATTCATGATCCGGTAATGATGCAAGTGGGGCTTACAGAACCGCGAGCGGTAGCGAGCGGATCAAACATTCAACTTGAGTGCTTGAGCCGCTCGCTACCGCTCGCGGTTCTATAGCTGCTGTCGCCGTTTCACGCGGTCGGCCTTACGCCGGCAATTCGTAAATATCCGGCTCTACCAAACCAAGCCGCCCATTCTTTGGTGTCATAGCGTCGCGGTCAATATCGAATGCTTCGGCTGCCATTTCACTAATCGCCTGCAATCGCGCGCGCAGACGTTC
>QHXH01000181.1 GCA_003222855.1 Acidobacteriota bacterium | reverse complement strand
CGCGGACTTTGAAAGAACGAAGGAGATGCTGGCACATTTTGTGCGCCAAGCACGCAGTGGGGTTTCACATTTCAGCCGTCGAGCGCTAATGAGTGTTTTGTCTGGCGTCACGCAAGTTGAGCAGCGAGCGCTACTCAGCGCTGCCGAAAAGGCGCATATCGGCCGCGTGTGGATGGTAGAAGAAGGCTTAGCAGCAGCCTTGGGTGGGGGTGTCAGGATAGACGACCCTCACGCTTCCGCGGTTGTTGACATTGGTGAAGCGACAACCAACGTAGCGGTCGTCGCGAACGGCTCAATTGTTAATGCGCGCGCCGAGCGGATCTGAAGCGGGAATGTTAACGCCGCAATTATTGACCATGTCCGTCGTCACCGGGGACTAGTCATCGGCGCGCAGACCGCGGAGCGTCTCAAACTTGAACTAACATCAGCGACCATTCCCGCTGATCTCGCGCAGGAGATCACGATCAAGGGGCGCGATATTTTGACGGGAAGACCAGGGGCAATTGAGATCACGGCCGGCGAACTCTATCCTATCGCCCACGAAGTGGTTAGCAAGATCGTGGAAGTCATCTCTACGACGCTCACGGAGCTTCCGGCTGAAGTAGCGAGTGATATTTATGATCGAGGGCTCATCCTTACGGGCGGCGGTGCGCAGTTCAATGGGTTGGACAATTATTTGCGTGACCAAACCAAACTCCCGGTGCGAATCGCTGATGAGCCCAGATATGCCGTTGTGCGCGGTCTTGAGCAGATGTTTGACGAGCCAATGTGGCTACGCCGCGTCATGCGCTACGGGTCTCAGCCGCTGCTGCACCTGGAGAGGGATCTTTCCAGTTTTGAAACGTAAAGGATGCCGAAACTGGGCAGAATGTGAACCTCATAAATCAAGCGGGTCTCATCCCATCGCCGCACAGTTTGCGTCTCAATCACCTTGTAGCCTTTGAACTTTTGCGCAACGGCCGCGCGCACCGCGGTGGGCAGTTGTAGGCGTGGGATGGCTGATCCTACTACGAGCACGGCGAACGGCGTTTTGCCTAGCAGGCTGCTGAAAAAGTCATCGGCTCGAGTTGGGTTAACGATTTCTCCGTGCGATCTCTGTGGTTCTCCGTGTCTCTGTGGTGAAAATGCGAACAAAAACACTCACCACAGAGGCACAGAGATCGCACAGAGAACCACAGAGAGGATCTGCTAACGCTCCTCGATTCATTTTTCAGCAACCTGCTGGACCCTCACCCCGGCGCTCTCCCAAAGGGAAAGGGAGCTTCGATCTTATTCCGTTCAGCTTCGATTTCTTTAATCTTTGCGCACATCCATTCCTTCAGCACTTGCTCGAGCTTTGCTTCGTCGCCTTCAAGGCTTTCGACTGTGTCGCCGGCGGCGTTCAAGGGAATTTCGTGGCAGGGAAGCTCTTCATTTTGCTTCGCGCGCGGCACGAAATCGATCAGATGACATTCCGAACAGGGATGCGCCTTCTCTGGCAGCGCGTAATTGACGCACGTCAATGAATCACGAAACGCGGACGTCGGCTTCCATGGCGTCCGAACCGATCGGCCATAGCCGCCCTTTTCGATGAAGTCGAGTTCCATCTTCAGCAACTCGAGGATGTCACGGTCATCTTTAGTCATGTTCGTGCTCCTGAAAGAATGCGGCTGTTGAGCCCTTATGTGCCGGCTTTGAGTTCTACTGGGCAATGCTCATGCCGTGAGAATGCATCAATAGTTTCGCGACGGTTTTGCCCGTCGCCCGAAAATTTGCGGGAATTCCCTCAGAAGCGCGTGGCTTTTCACCGCAGATCAGATTTCCGCGGTGCAAAAGAGGCGGCTTCTTCACATAATTTTCAATAGTCAGCGGGTACGCGAGTTGCTCGTGTTCCAGCTATCAATAAACAACGGCAATGTGCGCATTCAGCGCATAGGTCGCCTATTCTCCGCCGGGCAGCCATGGGTCAACACGAAGTAGAGCAACACTTCGATCAGGAAAATTTGCAGGCCTTCATGAGCGCCGTGCTCGACGATCTGCGTGCGCTTGAATACATGATCGAGCACGACATGATTGAAAGCGGTACCAACCGTGTCGGCGCGGAGCAGGAAATGTTTCTCGTTGATCGAGACCTTCGGCCGGCGCCGTTGGCAATGGATGTGCTCGCGGGCATAACTGATTCGCGGGTGACGACAGAGATCGCGCGATTCAATCTGGAAGCGAACCTCACGCCGCGATTGATTGCGAACAACTGTTTCGCGTCCATGGAACAGGAACTAAACGAGCTCTTAAGAAAAACGCGAGAGTCCGCGGGCCAGTTAGATGCTGATCTTTTGCTGGCCGGCATTCTGCCGACGCTGCGGCTGTCGGATTTGACGCTCGACAATCTGACGCCGAACCCGCGATATCACGAATTGAATCGCGCCGTCACCGCTTCACGTGGCGGACCTTTCTCAATCCACATCAAAGGCCTCGACGAACTGCAAATCGAACACGACAACATGATGATGGAGTCGTGCAACACCAGCTTTCAAATTCATTTCCAGGTTGGCCCACGCGAATTTGCCGGAGCTTACAATATCGCGCAAGCGATCACCGCGCCCGTGCTGGCTGCGGCGGCCAACTCACCCATTCTGTTCGGCAAACGGCTCTGGCAGGAGACAAGACTGGCGCTCTTTCAGCATTCCGCGGACGCGCGCTCGCGCACTCAACTCGCGCGCAGCATGCCGACGCGCGTTGGATTCGGCGAGCGCTGGCTGAAAAATTCCGTGCTCGAATTGCTGCACGATCAAGTCACGCGGTTTCGCCCAATCATGATCACCTTGCCGAATGAGAGTTCGCTGCAAGTGCTCGCGCATGGCGAAGTGCCCGCGCTCTCGGCTTTATTCATGCACAACGGCACCGTGTGGCCGTGGAACCGCGCGTGTTATGGCGTCTCGAAGGGTGTAGCTCACCTGCGCATTGAGAATCGAGCTTTGCCTGCTGGTCCAAGCGTGGTCGATGAAGTGGCAAACGCGGCCTTCTTCGCCGGATTGATGCTGGCGCTGCCCGAAGTGTACGGCGATATCACCGGGCATTTGAGCTTCGATGATGCGAAGGCAAACTTTTTCGCGGCCGCGCGTTACGATCTGCATGCGCAGTTGACGTGGCTCGACGGTAAGACTTCTTCGGCTGCTTCATTGATTCGCGATCATCTGCTGCCGCTTGCGCGCCAGGGATTGAAGGCGGCGAGCGTCGATGCACGTGATGTCGATAAGTACCTCGGGATTATCGATGAACGCGTGAAGACGCGACAGACGGGCGCGCGTTGGATTTTGAAGTCGCTGCAGTCGATGGAAACTCTCGAGCCGAAAGATTTGCGTTATCGCGAGTTGGCGGCGCGAATGCTTCAAGAGCAAAAGGAGGGCAAGCCGGTGCATGAATGGGAAATCATTTCTCCCGGCGAGGATATCGATTGGAGTTCGAGTTACCAGACGGTGGGCCAATTCATGTCGACAGATCTTTTCACGGTGCGCGCGGATGATCTGGTCGATCTCGCCGCCAGTGTGATGGAGTGGCGACACGTGCGTCATGTCCCCGTCGAAGAGGATGACGGCCGCCTGGTCGGATTGGTGACTCATCGCGCCTTGCTGCATCTGCTCAGTCGCGGCGGTCAATCGCCGTCCGAAAAACCGCTGACCGTGCGCGACATCATGAAGACTGATCCGCTGACGGTTTCGTCCACAACGCCAACGCTTGATGCTTTGGAAATCATGCAGGCTAACCGCGTGGGATGCCTGCCCGTCGTTGACGACGGCCGACTGGTTGGGATTCTCACCTCTTACGATTTTCTCGCGGGAGCAGCGCGGCTGTTCAGAGAACACTTGACGAGACCAGTCCCTTCGAAAAGAGCACGAGCT
>QHXH01000180.1 GCA_003222855.1 Acidobacteriota bacterium | reverse complement strand
TATGGAACCGCCAGCGGCACGTCCATGGCCACTCCGCATATTGCTGGCGCCATGGGTTTGCTATGGTGCGCTCTGCCAAGCCTGCGGCACCAGATTACCGCGAGCCGGGATGCCTTAGATAACGCCGCGGTTCACATCGCTAACACCCAGTGTGGCACGGCCGGTCCGCCAAACAACGTGTATGGCTGGGGCCGGGTCGATATCGCGGCCGCTGTTGGGACTCCGTCACCAACTCCGACGCCGAGTCCTACGCCAACACCAACAGCTACACCTGCTGCATGCGGGGCGGGATCACCAACACCTACGCCCTCAATAACGCAAACGCCAACCCCGACAGCGACGCCTACAGCAACCGCGACAGCGACAGCGACTGCAACGCCGACGGCGACACCTACACCCACGCCTACCGCTCATCCTCACCCGACACCGCGGCCGCGTCCGACCGTGGCGCCTCGCCCGTAATGAGGTTAATTTGCACGTCGTTATACCGCGAGCAGCTGGCTCAGTAATTTAGCGGTCAATAATGCGAACTGACATGAGCTGCTTCAAAGTTTCAACCGCGGGCTTGTTGATTTGTCTGGTCTTCCTGGTTGCGCTTGCCACTGCTTCGGGGCAAGCGCCTACGTGGAACCCGCACACGAACAAGCCGCTGGAAAAATATGACAACCCACCTGCCTATATTTACCGGCTCGAGAGTTCGCCGCGAAAGATCTCGCCGTATGGCGTCTTCATCAGTTATCAGGTAAACGTCGATGCAAACGGGATGAACATTGTTGGTGACGCCGCTAACGAATGCACGATCTCGGTTGACCCGACAAACACCACCAAGATGGCAATTGGCTGGAGGCAGTTTAACAGTGTTACGTCGAACTTTCGGCAGGGCGGGTGGGGTTATACCACCGATGGCGGCGTCCACTGGACCTTTCCCGGAGTTCTGGAACCGGGAGTTTTTCGCAGCGATCCGGTAACAGGCTCGGATGAGACAGGGACTTTCTTTTACTTAAGCCTGCTACAGACATTTTGTGAAAACATGTACCGGTCAACCAATGGTGGCCAATCCTGGACAGAGTTGCAAGCCGACGGCCTCGCGGGTGGAGGCGATAAGCAATGGTTTACCATCGATAAGACTGGCGGCCCGGGGCACGGGTTCCAGTATCAATCTTGGGACACGACTACTTGCAGCGGCAGCGGCCAATTCAGCCGATCCACTGATGGCGGGGTCACCTGGCAGGCTACCATCGCTGTTCCTAACTCAGCCGATTTGGGAACCTTGGACGTGGCCACGAATGGAAATCTCTTTCTTGGCGGCGAAGGCGACTTTAACAATGTGTTTTACTGCATCCGCTCGAGCAACGCGCAGATTGGGAACCAAACGCCGGTTTTTGACCAGGTTACCCCTGTCAACATGGGTGGCGTCCTCGGCGGCGGCGGCATCAATCCGGCAGGACTGGACGGGCAGTTGTTCCTGGCGATTGATCGCTCCGGTGGTCCGACTAACAACAACATTTACATGCTGGCTAGCGTCGTGCCGCCAGGGCGCAGCACAACGGACGTAATGTTCGTGCGCAGCACAGACGGCGGACTAACCTTTAGCGCACCGCTCCGAGTCAATGACGACCCGGTTAACCCAAGTAAGTGGCATTGGTTTGGCACCTTTTCAGTCGCGCCCAATGGGCGGCTTGATGCTGTTTGGTACGATACGAGAAACGCTGCCAACAACACTGACTCGCAGTTATTCTACTCTTTCAGCGCTGACGCGGGCGTGACGTGGTCACCTAACGTGGCTGTTAGCCAGCCATTTAATCCCTTTGAAGGTTATCCCAACCAGAACAAGACACGAAGAAGACGTTTACTACGTTCGGGTGTTCCCAGGCGGACAAAAAGCCACACCCACGCCAACAGCGACGGCGAGTCCTACGGGCACACCTACCTCGACGCCTACGCCTACGCCCTGTGATACCGGGATCATCCAAAATGGCGGATTCGAGACAGGGAGCTTCCCGCCATGGGCCATTGACGGCCACAATAACGATCCGGTGGTCACTACGGAGCAAGCGCATAGTGGCACGCATTCAGCCCGGGCTGGCGATGTCACCGGGTCGGAGCCGTTTGGGGATAGCTCATTTTACCAGCAGTTTACGGTGCCTGCTGCTCAGAGCATACTAAGCTTCTACCACTGGGATTACACGACTGACAGCATTACCTTCGACTGGCAGGATGCCTATATTACCGATACCAACGGCACTATTCTGCAAACGATTTTCCATCAGTGTGAAAATGGGCAGACTTGGATCAACCAGCAGGTAGACATGACGCCCTTTGCGGGACAAACGGTGCGCATAAAATTCCTGGTACACCAGGATGGATTTGGCGATGACACTGCCATGTATGTGGACGATGTGGTTCTATACCAGCCGTGCGGAACGCAGTCGCCTACTCCTACACCGACACCTACGGCTACACCTACACCGACTTCCACGCCCAGACCGACACCGACGCCAAGATCGCAACCGACGCCCAGAGCTCGTCCAACGCCAGCGCCTCGGCCGTTAGCCCTGATTCCCAAGTGATCAGTAATCGGTTGTAGCCACGGCTCTGCCAGATGTGTGGCACAGTCCCGAACGCTTTCGAGGCTGCGGGCTTCGGGGAGTGCCGGTAACCACAGGCTGGTCGCCTGTTGCTGTCGAAAATTGCCAGCAGCGAAAAATCGGGGTTTCAATCTCGTTACGAAATAAGTCTCGACAAGGTTGCTGTTCTAAATTAAAAGGAGCGCCAGCGAGGTGGTTCGAGATTGGACAAGTCGTGGATCGCTTCGATAATTCAACGGCTGAACGCCTCAACGCCTCAATCCACGTAATTCGATATGAGATATTCTACAGTTTTAACCGAAAGCTTATTGATTTGTCTGATCCTACTGATTGCCTTAGCCAGCGCTTCGGCCCAGCTGGCGCCCACATACAAGGCGCCCCGGAATGAGCCGCTGGAAAAATACGATAACCCGCCTGCTCCTCCTCGAAAAATTGAGACGTCGCCGCGCATGATTTCGCAGTTCGGCCTGTTCACTAGTTACCAGGCAAACGTCGACGCCAACGGACAAAACATCCTCGGGGACGCCGCGAACGAGTGCCCGATCTCCGTTGACCCGACAAACGGCAACAAAATGACGATCGCCTGGAGGCAGTTCAATGACGTTAACTCCAACTTCCGGCAGGGCGGCTGGGGTTATACCACCGATGGCGGCATAACGTGGACGTTTCCTGGCGTTCTGCAAAACAATGTTTTTCGCAGTGACCCAGTGACGAACTCCAATGAGGTGGGTAATTTCTTCTACCTCAGTCTTAGATCGGACGGATTCTCCTTTTTTTGCGACGATCTTTGGCGCTCGACAAACGGTGGTCAAACCTGGACGGAACTGCAAGCCGACGAAGGCGCCGGCGGCGGCGACAAGGAATGGTTCACCATCGATAAGACTAACGGCCCGGGCCATGGTTTCCAGTACCAGGCCGACGACGGCATTAACTGCAGCGGCGGTGGCGTGGAATTCCAGCGCTCCACCAACGGCGGCGTCACCTGGCAGAGTCCAATTAACATTCCCAATGGGCCTGTGTACGGAACGCTCGATGTGGACACGAACGGCAACCTGTTTGTCGGGGGCGAGGGGAACACGACGTTTTACTGCGAGCGCTCGAGCAATGCGCAGATCGGGGGCCAGACGCCAACTTTTGATCGAAGCACCGCCGTGAACATGGGTGGCCACCTCGGTAGCGGCGGAATCAATGGAGTAGGACTTACTGGGATGTTATTCCTGGCGATCGACCGTTCCGGCGGCCAGACCAACAATAACATTTACATGTTGGCCAGCGTGGTGCCGCCCGGACGTAGCACAACCGACGTGATGTTCGTGCGCAGCACCGACGGCGGACTAACCTTCAGCGCGCCGCTTCGGATCAATGACGATCCGGTTAATCCTAGCAAATGGCATTGGTTCGGCACAATTGGAGTGGCGCCAAATGGACGCCTTGACTCCGTCTGGTACGACACGCGAAACGCGGCTAACAACACTGACTCGCAGCTATTCTACTCTTTCAGCACGGACGGCGGCGTTACCTGGGCGCCTAACGTGCAGGTGAGCAATACGTTCAATCCTTTCGAAGGCTATCCGAACCAGAGCAAGATAGGCGACTACATCACGATCGTTTCGGACGCTACAGGCGGAAATGTAGCGTATTCGGCCACGTTCAACTTCAACCCGAATCGCAATCAACACGAGGAAGATGTCTATTATGTGCGGGTATCTCCGTCGGGTGGCGCCACGCCCACGCCGACGGCCACAGCAAGTCCAACGCCGACGCCAACACCTACAGCTACTGCGACAGCAACTCCAACGGCTACACCAACAGCAACTGTTAGTCCTACACCTACTGCCACTCCGACTTCCACGCCCAGAGTAACGCCGGCGCCGAGGCCGCGTCCAACTCCGCCGTCCCGGCCGGCTTGAGTTTTGCAAAGGTGGATCGGCTTCTCTGAAGACGATGCTGAATTAATGAAGGCGCAAGATATCAGGCCGCTCGAGCCGTGTATTTGTGTCAACGCGTTGCTGAGAACGCATTCCACCTGCGCGCCTGTTTAGGCCTGCCGCAGTACGGCGTAGGTTCCGGCATCGGTCTCGCTGCCGGAAAATCCAGGTTTCAATTTTGTTACCAAATAATTGCAGATAATTTCTCGACAATCTCGCTGTTCTGAATTAAGGGAAGCGCGCCAGCGAGGCGATTCGAGATTGCAGACCGAGCATCGCGAATCGCCTCGACGGTTTAACGTGCCCGCGATGCTTCGCGTAGGGATGGAGGCGGGCGCTTCAACGATCCAATCAAGATAACCCAATATGAGATCTTTCAGCCTTTCAACCGTAACCCTGCTGATTTGTCTGAGTTCGCTAGCCTCGCTTGCCACCGCTTCGGGACAAGCGTCACGCAAGAGCCGCATGACCGAGCCGCTGGAAAAATACGAGATGCCCCCTGCGCCGCCAGGCCTTTACCGGTTGGAAACCTCGCCCCGGATGATATCGCCGTATGGTGTCTTCACTAGCTACCAGGTGAATGTCGATGCACAGGGCAACAACATCGTCGGCGACGCCGCGAACGAGCCGTCCATTTCAGTCGATCCGACAGATGGCAACAAAATAGCAATCGGCTGGAGGCAGTTTAACACCTGGACGTCCAACTTTCGGCAGGCCGGGTATGGCTACACCACGGATGCCGGTATCACGTGGCATTTCCCAGGCGTTTTGCAAAACAACGTCTTCCGCAGTGACCCGGTAACAAACTCCGATGAGACTGGGAATTTTTTCTATCTCAGCCTGTTAGTAAACACATTTTGTGGCGATATCTGGCGCTCCACAAACGGCGGGCAAACGTGGACAGAGCGCTCACCCGACGGCGCCGCGCACAGCGGCGATAAGGAGTGGTTCACGCTCGATAGAACCCCGGCCAGCATGGGTCACGGGTTTCAATATCAGTTTTGGACCGGCTTTTTCGCCTGCGACTTCGGAGAATTCAGCCGTTCCACCGATGCCGGGGCCACCTGGATGAGTCCGATCAACATTCCCAACGGTCCTGTGTGGGGAACACTCGACGTGGCCTCTAACGGTTACCTCTTTATTGGCGGCGGAGACGAGGGGAGCAGCTTCTGGTGTATTCGGTCGAGCAACGCCCAGAACCC
>QHXH01000179.1 GCA_003222855.1 Acidobacteriota bacterium | reverse complement strand
TCGTCGACGTCGCGTCCGGACGGCAACGTGGGTTCGGCTTCGCGCCGAAAATACAGGCCCTCGCTTGCTGACAAGCCGAAATTCCACGCCTCGTTAGGCCGAAAACCGACCCGCGAACTGAAAGTCGGATTTTCGAAACCGTTCTCCGTAACGTTCCACGATTCCGGCCGCGAAGAGAGCGAGGCGTTTTTCATCTCAACGGCGTAGTCGAACTGACCAAGTTTTCCTGAAATAGAAAATCCACTCGCGTAACTGGGCCCCCAGATTACCGGATTAAACGCATATTTTCCGTAGTAGTAAGGTCCGTAGATGAAATAGGACGGTGAATACGGAGCGTATTTGTCCTGAATGGCCGTGACATTTTCATAAACTAGCGGCGCGTTGATAAACGGGTTGTCCCACGACAAGTGCCGCGGGACCCAATTGCCGACAACGGTGGCGAACTTGCCGGCCTGCAAAGTAAAACGGCCGTCTTCCCAAGGCGTAATCCGAAGCGCATACTCATCCAAACGAATTTGAGCGCCGTGATTGCTCGGGTCGAAACCACGATCAAGACGCGATTGCGCAAAGAAATAAATCTGCGATCCGATTTGCGTGTCCAGAAAGAGTGTCAACCGCGGGTTGAAAAGAGTGTCGATGCTGCTGTCAATGAGACCGGGCGCGGGTTGTTCGAAATGATAGATCTCCAAATCGAGCGTGCCGCTCAATCGTGCACGCAGATTGTCTTGAAATGCAGAGACCGTGAGTGCAGTGTCGAGCCGGTCGAGGAAATCATCGATATCGAAAGCGCACGCTGTGCAGGCAAAAACGCACAGACTGAGAGCGCGCAACTTCATGCAACTGCATTAACACCATCCGCAGCGGAAAAGCGCACCTCAAATTCAGTCCAATCGTTTTTGGAGCGAACCAGACGCAAATCGCCGCCATGCAGCCGGGCCAGTTCGCGTGCCAAATTCAAGCCGATTCCGTGACCCGAAGCAGCCGAGGGCGTCGAGTTGTGATGAAACCGTTCGAAGATGTTTTCACCTGGTGGAATTGTGCGGCCCGTATTGCCGATGGTCAGCACAACGTCCCCGGCGTTGCCGTGCGCGTTGACTCGGATCCGCCCGCCGGGACGATTGTACTTTCGCGCGTTCTCCAGGAGATTTTGCACAATGAGCGACGTGTACTGTCTTTCGCCAGCTACGAACAGGCCGACAGGAAATTCTTTTTCGATCTTCACATCAGGCGAATCGGGAAGCGCGCCAAGATCGTCGAGCCACTCATCGATGAGCTGGCTAAGATTTACTGGTGTCAATGCGATTTTCAAATGACCAGCGTCCATGCGCGACAAAAGAAGCAACTCGTCAATCACGCCGGTCAAACGATGCGTCTGATGGAGCAAAGCGGACAGCTCCTCGTAAATCTCCTGTTTAAAATCTTCGCGCGCCAACAATGATTCGATGCCAACTCGAAGAACGGTAACCGGACTTTTCAACTGATGCGAGGCATCGGCCGAATATCGTGTGGATCGTTCCAATTCCTCAGCGGTCGACGCGAGCGCCGCTTCAGCGCGTTGTCGTTGTGTACGGTTTTCCTCTGAATCCAACGCCAGCTTCTTTACTGGCGCCGAAAATCTCAGCGCGACCAGATGGCTTGCGACGAAACCGCCTAACAAAAGCAACGCGCCCGCGCCGCCAATTTGCCAGCGAAGCCGATGCAGCCCTGCCATCGCTGAAGCCAGTGGATAGACGCAGATCTCGTAAGCGGGCGGAAAGAGAGAATCGGGATTGAGCCGCGTGTAAAAAAGGAGCTGGGGCGCACCATCGACGTTGACACGAAAATTGCTTTCCGGGCGACCGGAATCCGCGACCGCATTGGCGATTTTTTCGCTTAAAGATCTCTCTGCAGATTTCGGAAGTGAAGGCAAATGCAATTGGCCGTTCACCCAGATGCCGCTTTTCATTCCCGCGCCCGCGTCCGTCTGCTTGGGCTGAAACGGCTTGAACCCGACCACGAGGGCGGAAATAACATCGCCCGTATCGGTCGAAAAAATCGGCACGGCCAGAACTTCAGCAACCGCACCTCTGCCGGCGCCGACTTTTTTCTGGAGGTATCCGATCTGCTGCGTTGCCGGCAATTTCGCCAAGGACAGCTGTGCTTCCGCTTTGGGATCCAGCTGCCCAACTTCCTTCGGATTCGGCGGTTTCAGGACGGCCCCTGTGCCATCTAGAAACCGATAGAATGTTGCATAAAGCGATTGCCCTCCCTGCTCCGGGGGCGGTTCTTCGCCTTCCATTAGATCGCGCAGCTCGTCTTTTGCGCTGGGATACAAAAGATCGATTGCATTGTCTTCGATGGCCGCGTGAATCCGTGATTTGGCTGCGAGCGCATTGCAGCGATCGGCCAGTGCTGCGTGACGCAATTCCTCGAGCTTGTGCAGCGAAGAAAGTTCAGCCTGAAAATTCTCCCGCAAATTTCGTTCTGCATCGGCCGTGACCTTGCGCTGCGACAGGTAAAGACCGAGAGCGGTCAGCGTTGCCACGATGAGCATCATGGCGGTGAACAATCGGGTGCGAAAGGTGGCTACGCCTTTGTCTCGCGCTTGGACCAGGGAGCTCATGGGAAATCAATGTGCAGTGTTTGTCCGCTCTTCAAGTCAACTGGCTTTTCTCGGGTGGTCTTGCTGTCGA
>QHXH01000801.1:1960-2404 GCA_003222855.1 Acidobacteriota bacterium | reverse complement strand
GTTCAATCCCGCGAGTTCGAGATCATGGGAAACCTGGACGCCGATGTTTCCTTCGAACCTAACTACATGGAATTCCTGTTGCGGAAGTTCCGCGAGGACCCGGAGCTCGGTGTGGCTGGAACTCCTTTCACTCAAGACGGAGATTATGATTCAAGCAAAGACAGCTTCGAAGGGGAAAATTACGTGGCTGGGCCATGCCAGCTTTTTCGCCGCCGATGTTTTCAAGATATTGGTGGCTATGTGTCCAATCGGGCTGGCGGAATTGACTGGATCGCAGTCATGACCGCACGGATGAAGGGATGGAAAGTTCGATCCTTCTCCGAAAAACGATATCATCATCACCGCACGCTGGGCACGGCTGGGAAAAGCGCTTTGCAGGCGCTTTTTTCCTATGGGGAAAAAGACTATTACCTCGGCGGATCCCCGGTCTGGCAATTGTTCCGC
>QHXH01000801.1:0-1862 GCA_003222855.1 Acidobacteriota bacterium | reverse complement strand
CTGAGAGCGATTTTTGGTTCCCTTCTGAGATTCAAGAAGGTCGACAGCTTTACGGTCGTCAGCGAGCACTAAAGCGAGCAGAGGACTTGCATCAGAGGACAAAGGGCAGATGTCAGCCGTCTTCGCCGAGGCTACTCCGAAAGTTTTTTGGCGAGCAGAGCAGCAGGCCAAGGAGGTCAGAGGACAGAGGGTGACACTTACGGAGACGAACTTATCTATGGAGAATGATGCATTTTTCCGGGAATACACTTCTCCCGATGCAATCCTGAAGTACACCCGCGCTACGGCGGGGGCCGGCATCAACTCGCTGCTCGATGGAGACTACAAGGACGTCTACCTTCAGGCGTTGGAACTCTTGCCGCCGGACATGAAGCGTGGGCCTCTGCGAATGTTGGAATTTGGGTGTGGCGGTGGGATGAACCTGTTGCACCTGGTCTCGGTTCTGAGCCGGGATGGCTTCAACGTCGCGAGCGCAATCGGCACGGATTTTTCGCCGGTCCTGATTCAGGCGGCCAATAAGGAAGCGCAAAGCTACCTTGCCCCGCGAGAACGAAGTCGCGTTCAGTTTTGCGTGGCGAAGAACGAGACATTGCTTGAAGACCTCTCGGCGGGTTTGGGACAGGAGCTTTCGAAACTGGAGAACTCCTTTCAATTCATCATCGGGGTAAACACAATCCGCTACTGCCACCGCGTCGGGAAGCAGTTGGATTGCGCGCGCGACATTTTCCGCCTGCTCGCACCAGGAGGAGTTTGTGCGCAAGCTTCACGGCAAGAAAGAGCAGGAGGACGAGTGCTACCTGCCGTCGCTCGAGGAATACACCGCACCGTTTCAGCAGGCTGGTTTTGAAGTTTCCCGTAGCGAACACTTCTGCTGGATTCCCCATTCCGCCGGTCGACTCATGACGCGCCTGCTTCACTCGTTATCCCCGATCTTGAGTACGGTTGCAGGCTCCAGGGCGATGAGGTCCCTGGTCGTCGCGAAGAAGCCGTTGCACCCGTAGCTTCGCCGCCGGGTCATCGCGGATGAAACCAGAACTGATGCGCGAACAGGCTGTCCTCGTGACAGGCGATCATCCCTCGATCGACGACGGAAGGGTCGGGAGATTGCTCGAGTTTTTTGGCATTCCTTATGGAACGCGAAAAGCGACGGAATTTCACCTGCAAGACAACGCTGCACGAATGGGCGTTGGGAAGTGCAGGCTTGTTTGCTCAGCAGAAAACTTTGCCCACGTTTTTGAAAAGCTCCACGGCGCTTTGGCCGGCTCCGAAGGATTTGCGCAAAGAGTACACTCCGTCTTTTTGTATCCCACAGGTAATATCACCGCGTTATCGGAACTAGTGAGTAGGAGCAGCAACCGACACCGATTGGTGTATCGTGGATGATCCTGGAGGCGTTTGCGGTGCCATGCGGGGTCTGCGCGTACGCCCTAGGCCCGCGACTCTGGAAGGCTGCCATGTTTTTAATGCGAATGGAAGTTCTGTAACTCCACTCATTGCCGCTGGGAACAAGGCTGCGTTCCTGAAGTTAACTTGCAACAGCGTCCCGGTGTTCGCCTCATCAGAGCGGCTGATCGACATTGATGCCGGCCTCGCAACTCCTAATTTCGACGTTCGTGATCACCTTTTTTCTGCCGTGCCAGCCGTTTCCTATATCAGATGGGCGTTCGCCCACAGCGCGTGGAGAGCGCCTGAGGCGAGTGCCTGCCTGGTTATTGACGACCCTCTGCTAAAGGCGAGATACGGTTTCGTTCGTTTCCGCGAGTTACTCGCTCTAATGAAGCAGCATCGGTTCTCGACCAGCATAGCATTCATCCCTTGGAACTGGCGCCGAAACGATCGGGAGGTGGTTAAACTCTTCCGGG
>QHXH01000178.1:3648-6751 GCA_003222855.1 Acidobacteriota bacterium | reverse complement strand
CGAAGCCGGAAACGGCAAATGATTACGTTGGCCAAGATAATCAAAAAAGAAAAACGTCTTATTCTTGATGATGGGGCCACCAATCGTACCGCCAAACTCGTGAATCTGCTGCACTGCTTTAGCGAAAGGCGCCAGGTTTGTCACTCCCCGTGATATCGCATCGGCGCGATCGATTTTCAGCTTTGGGTGATACGCATTGAGCGCTGAATTCTGTCCATAGTAATAGCCCGATCCGTGAAATTGATTTGTCCCTGATTTGATGGAAGTGTTAATGACCGCGCCGGCGGCCCGGCCCACCTCGGCCGGAGGAACACTTGTCGTGACCTTGAATTCTGCGATGGCGTCGGGATTAGGAAACACGCCGATCGTGCCGAATTGCGGCTCGTTGTTGTCGACACCGTCGAGCGAGAAATTATTGTTCGTTGACCGTTGGCCGTTCACGCTCAACGCACCGCTACCCGAGCGAGCGAAACGCGAATTCTCAGTAGAGCCCTGTGAGTTGCTGCTACCTGGGCCACCGTCTCCGGCCCGAGGATCGCCGTTATTGAATTGCCGAGCATCAGGCCCTGTGCCGCCAAAACCAGCGTTGCTTGCCGCAGCGACACCGGGCATCAAGGTCGCGAGTTGAGTAAAGTTTCGTCCCGAGAGCGGAAGCTCCGTCACTTCGCGGCCGGTTACTACGGCTCCGCGATTGCTCGACTCGGTCTCCACCAGCGGCGCGGCTGCAGTTATGGTAACTACGCCGCTAATGTCGCCGGGCTTCAGCTCCAGATCTACCCTGACTCTATCGTTTGTCTGGAGAACGATGTTTTCATTTGTCGTGGTTTGGAAGCCTTGCTTGGTGGCCGTCACTTTATACCGGCCGATGTCCAACAACGGAGCGTTATACTCACCCGCATCGCCCGAAGTAACCTTTCGTTCGGTACCCGTATCTACTTTAGTAATGGTAACGCTTGCGCCTGGCACAACTGCGCCATTGGCATCTTTCACGGTGCCAACGATCTCAGCCTTGTTTGTTTGAGCGGTCGCGGGAATGGACAAGAAAGTAAGCAGAAACGCTGACACGGTTGCTGCTTTGAGCAGGCGCACTATTGGCCGGTAGGTCGTCATGACTGAACCTCTTTGAGAAAGTTGAAAACTCCACCCAGCTGTGGCTGAGTGACTAGTTCTAGGTCTTGCCCCTGGTTCTAAAGCCAACGCTATTTGTCGGGCCTTGCTGAATTCGCTGAGTTACCGAAAAGAAGCGATTTCTGAGATATACTTCATAGAATAAGCGCATCAATAAAGTTTGTTGCCTAAGCGAACTAAGTATTTAATACAGTTTTTCAAGGCTGTCAACAGTTTTTTCCAACCCCGACTGATAATTTTGTCTTATAGGAAGATAATCTTCGCTTCGCCTGAGAATCCTCATGTCCACGATCAAGCGGCGACCGTGGCGGCGAACTTGGTCGCGAGAACCAGACTTAACGCGCCCCTTAGGGTCGGTTGATCTCCCAATGTTGACGGTAGGATAGGAGCGGACGGTAAACCTCTCCGTACACTATGTTCGATAGTCTCTCGTAGCGCGCTTTCGATAAGGGACCACGCGCGGGCGATTTCGCCACCTACGACGACAGCCTCAGGACTGAAACCAACAATTAGATTTGAGATCCCAACACCTAAGCAAAGAGCGGTCTCAACGATTGCCGTTCGCGCGTGCTCTTCTCCGCCTAACGCACGGTCGATCAATTCCTTGAAATGCGGCGCTTCACTATCGCCTATTGAGCATAATTTCTTATAGCGAGCAATACTGGCACGTTCGGACGAAAAAGCTTCCCAACAATCGTAATTGCCGCAGGAGCAAGGGACAGGCGCGTGCGTGCCGGTAATCATGTGTCCGAACTCCCCGGCGGCGCCCCGCTTGCCTCGATAGATCTGGCCGTCAAAAACAATTCCGGTGCCCACACCCTCCGCCACCAGAACCATAATGAAATCCCGTGCGTAGGTTACTTCTGGTCGGCCGAACCAAAGCTCAGCCAGGGCCATCGAGTTTGCATCATTATCAACTATTACAGGTAAGCCGGTTCCAGCAGATATCGCCTCAGCGACAGGTAAGTCGCGCCACTTAAAATAAGGAACATAGATCGCAGTCCCCGTTTCAGGATCGACGAGACCCGGAAGACTCACTCCGATTGCTTCGACAGTTCCATCGGTCCTACTCAAGAGACTATTGATGCAGTCAATGACGCGACCCAACGTTTTTTGGGAATCCAGCTCAGTTGCAAATTCGCGCTCTTCGAGTACCCGTCCAGCCAAGTCGTTGGTGGCAACGGTAGTTAATGTTGGATTAATGGCAACGCCTATTCCAATGGGTCCGGCGGTTCGCAGGCGCAGCATCGTCGGACGCCGACCGCCGGTCGATTCGCCTTCGCCTATCTCTTCGACCAAACCCTCCCTCTGCAAAGAATCCACGATTGTTGAAATAGTCGATCGCTGCAAAGCAGTCTCGCGCGCGATTTCTGCGCGCGAGATCGGCTCGCGTTCGCGAACGTAGTTCAGAACAATCTGCCGGTTAATATCGCGGATCGTTCCCAAACGTGCGGCTTGCGCCTTCTTGAGATTGATACGTCGCATGACAAATCAATGCGCAGTGACGAATCAGTTTTCCGAACCAGATTAAGAAAGATAAGATCGGATAGTTCGTTTGAAGATGCCGTATAAATAATATAAGACCCGCGCAGAAGTCAACCAGCGTCAGATTGAAATTTCAAATGCAGGCCGAGTTTACTTAACGACGCCTTTGCCCTCAATGACGGTGAGTTTGCGATCTACGCCCGTCACGCTAACTGATTCGACCGTGCCGCCGGGCCATTTTATCTCTACCTTGTCCACAGTAGTCGCCGCGCCCAGGCCAAAATGTAGCGTCATATCATTCTGCGATGCATAACTTCCACCGCTAATGACATCCTGACGCTGGCGAATCTTGCCGCTAGTGACATAAACGATCGCACCAATCGCGTCACGGGGTGATTGTTTTGAAACGTCTCCGACCAAATGCAGCGCCAACCAGTGGCCAGCCGGCGAAGCAACATTCTTGAGTATCGTCGGTTTTGAATCCGCATTA
>QHXH01000178.1:0-3549 GCA_003222855.1 Acidobacteriota bacterium | reverse complement strand
TGCGCGTAACTGGTTCCCCACTGGTGCTCATCAACCGCCGGATACACGTGACCATTCGCCACGATCAAGTCCAGCCACCCGTCGTTGTCGTAATCGATAAAGCTCGTTCCCCACCCGAGAAACGGAAGTGTGCTCTCGCCCAAGCCCGCAAGAAAAGTCACATCCGTAAAATTCGAGTCACCATCGTTGTGATACAAGACGTTCGAGTCATCTGAAAAATTCGTAATGTGAAAGCTCTGGCGCCCCGAATTGTCATAATCGCCGATTGCGATTCCCATGCCTGCTTGCTCGCGTCCGTTCTCGTTCAGCGCCACGCCCGATGGATAGCCGACCTCCTCAAACGTGCCGTCGCCTCTATTAATATAGAAGAGTTTTGGAGTCGAGTCGTTAACAACGACGAGATCCAGGAGACTATCTTCGTTTGCGTTGACAAACGCGGATGAGAAGCCATAGTACTTCTGGGGATCGTTCACGCCTGCTTTCACGCTTACATCTTCAAACGTGGCATCCGCTTTTTGGTGATACAGGGTGTCGCTCTCGCCCGGCAAACTACGCGGCCCACACATCACCGGCGTGCCGCGAAACTGGCAAAAGTTTTGACCGACTCCCC
Source organism: Acidobacteriota bacterium (assembly GCA_003222855.1). Lineage (GTDB taxonomy): Bacteria > Acidobacteriota > Blastocatellia > Pyrinomonadales > Pyrinomonadaceae > UBA11740. Next base: position 2,939 of record QHXH01000178.1, on the reverse strand, counting down.
GGGGTTTGTTTGCGTCCCTTGGATTCGGCGGCAGATTGCTTAGGTCGATCTCCAGATACCCCGGAACAAATAGATCAAGCCGGCCGTCGCCGTCATAGTCACCCCACGTCGCTCCCGTGCTCCAACCTTTTCGCGCGACGCCAACTTTCTCAGCCACGTCGGTGAACGTGCCGTCGCTATTGTTATGATAAAGCCGCGACACGCCAAAGTTGCTCACGAACAAATCAGGACGCCCATCATTGTCGTAGTCGCCAACCGCGACGCCCATGCCCCAACGTTCATTCGCAACGCCGGCTTTATCGGTGACGTCTTCAAATTTCCAGTTGCCGAGATTGTGATACAGCGCAGCGCGCGGCGGTTTCTCTTTTCCTTGCAGCGCGGGAACGGTCGAGCCATTGACAAGATAAATGTCCGGCAAACCATCGCCGTCATAATCGAATATCGCGACACCGCCGGATGGCACTTCGAAAATGTAGTCCTTTGTCGGAGTACCCGAACGATGCTTGAAACCAGCCATTGCGGTTTTGTCAGTCACATCTTCAAACACCACCGGCGCTCTTGGATCGGTGATACCAACCGTGCGTCTGCTCGTATAGTTCACCGGCGTTCCGGTTGACACTCCCCCCATCGGCTGTTGCGGGTCAGTTTTCTTTGGCGGCGTCTGACCAATCAGCGCCGGTAAGACCAGAAACAGACAAGCGAAAAGCGCCAGCGGCCGGAGAAGATTGTGACGACGAAGTTGAGTAGAGATGGTCATTGGTAATGATTTTGAGTTGGACGTGATTACAGCCTGGGACGACGCAGAGAAAATACGCATCAGCAAGTAAACGTGTCAATGGGAGCAGCATTACTCTGGCACGGCCGCATCGCGCTCGTTGATCATGATGTATTGATCCGGCTGAAGATCGGTGACCATTTGAGTTCGGCCGCTGGGCCAGCGAACTTCAACGCTGCGGATCCTGTTGGCCGTCCCCAATCCGGCAATCATGCGCGGATCGTTCGCGGACAGATAACTGCCCGAGGTCGACGCATCAAAGACTTGGCGCCGGCCATTGCCGTCAATAACCGTGACTTTCGCGCCGATGCCGCCCCGGTTTGATTGCGAGCCTACCAGTCGGATTCCTAACCAATGATTTTTTGTTCCGTTGTTGCGCAAGATCAACGGCGCATCATTGAGCACTCCGATTACCACATCAATCTGACCGTCATTGTTCAGATCGCCGAATGCGGCGCCGCGCGCAACAACCGCTTTGGTGAATGCAAGACCTGCTGTCGCCGACACGTCTACGAATCCCTTTCCGGTATTCAGTATTAGCAGCGGAGTCTGTCTATATTTCAGATAGCCCGTCGATTTTTCGATCGTATCAAGTACGTGGCCCTGAGCGACAAAGATATCGCGCAATCCGTCATTGTCAACGTCGACAAAGTGCGTTCCCCAACCGGAATTCAGAAACGTAATCTGTCCAACTCCCGTCGACTTCGTCGCGTAACTGAAAGTCAGATCGCCGTTGTTGTGATAGAGCGGATACGTCTGATAGGAAAGCGTTGTGATGAAGATGTCCGGATAGCCGTCATTGTCATAATCACCCGCATCGACACCCATGCCCGCAAAAGTCTTTCCGTCCTCGTCATACCCGGCGCCCGTTATCACCGCAATATCTTCAAACGTCCCGTTGCCTTTGTTGTGGTACAGCGACTGTCGCACACTGTCGTTCGCGACAAAGATATCCGTCAAACCATCGTTATCAAAGTCGGCTAACGCTACGCCCAGCGCTTTGCCGTTCGGATCGGCGATCCCGCTCTTCACGCTCACATCTTCAAGGGTGCCATCACTCTTTTGGTGATAAAGAATATTCGTCGCGCCCTGAAAATTTTCGGGGTGACAATAGGCCCGTGTGCCGCGGCTGTCGCCGCAAAGAATGGCGCCCTTTTCGAAATCCCAATCGAGATAGCGCGCAACAAATAGATCCAGCCGGCCATCCCCATCGTAATCTAACCAGGTCGCGCTGGTTGACCATCCGCCGCCGGCGACGCCGAGCTTCTTCGCAACATCTGTGAAGGTGCCGTTGCCGTTGTTATGATACAAGTGATTCTCGCCATAACCAGTAACGTAAAGATCGACGAAGCCATCGTTATCATAGTCCCCGGCCGCAACGCCCATGCCAAACCCCTCCCCTTTCAAACCGGCGCGCTCAGTTACATCTTCGAAAGTTCCGTCGGATTTCTGATGATAGAGGCGATTCCAAAATTTGGAATCCCTTTTGTCGGCAGTAGCGCCTTTGGGCATTGGATCTCTAAGGAGCGCACCATTCGTAAAGAACAGATCCATCCGACCGTCATTGTCATAATCAAAGATCGCCACGCCGCCACCCATCGTCTCGAGCAGATACTTTTGCGAAGTCGGCGATCCCGCATGTTTGAAATCGACCTTGCTGAGTGCAGTTATGTCGGTGAACGTCACCGGCGATTCGCCTTTAGGGCCTGCAGATGCTGGCGCCTTGGGCAATTCATCGGAGCTATATGCGCGGCCCGGGCGAGGAGTGGGCGTCGGCTGTTGCGCGATGGCGCCTACCGCGCAGGCGAGTAGCAAAACAATTGAGCGCAGCGGCCAAACATATCTCGGTTCAGTATCGATCATTCTTCCCACCATTGATTTGGCGCTTCGTGTCATCAATCAAGTCGTTATTTCTTTCGCAAGAAATCTGTTCCCCAAATGTCGGGCGGATAACCGTTTCAGGCTCGCACCCTGATTCGCCGCAACAGCATAACCAATGTTTTCGATTGCGCGCGAGCGATTGACGGTGCCTTCGTCGAATGTCTTTCAGGGCAGCGGCCATGCGGCCGCGCAACTCGAATCCCGCGAAATCATCGCTGGCCGCTCGGCAGTCTTTTACTCCGGAAGAACAGGCGCGTCGATTGGGTCAAGCATGGGAACGATT
>QHXH01000177.1 GCA_003222855.1 Acidobacteriota bacterium | reverse complement strand
AAAGTATTTTCGCACATCGCGCAACATGGAAATACTTCGTCGGCGTCCATCCCGATCGGATTGGATGAATGTGTCGAGAGTGGGCGCGTGAAAAAAGACGACATCGTTCTGATGGCTTCATTCGGCGGCGGCTTTACCTGGGGCAGCGCCGTGATGCGCTGGTGAAGAGCATTGTCGATTGCCAATTTCCGATTTCCGATTGGTGTTCGATTGTTTGATAGTAGTTCTTGGATGCTTTTCTCCCTCTCCCTTTGGGAGAGGGCGGGGGTGAGGGCTTACGGTTGCGTAGCTATATCCTCATCCCCGGCCCTTCTCCCAGGGGGAGAAGGGAGAAAAAAACTAATGACGTGTAACGGATAGAATTGGCAATCGGCAATCGGCAATCAGCAATAGCATTTATTTTTCCCGGTCAGGGTTCACAACATCCAGGCATGGGAAAAGACCTGGTCGAGAAATTTCCCGCGGCCAGACAGGTCTTTGAAGAAGCGGATGACGCGCTCGGTTTTGCGCTGTCGAATCTTTGTTTCAATGGTCCGGCCGAGCAGTTACAACTGACGGAAAATACGCAGCCAGCAATTCTGGCGGCCTCTATCGCGGCGTTGCGGGCTATGCAGGCTGAGAATTTTCCGGCGCCGGCTTTCGTGGCCGGACACAGCCTCGGCGAATATTCTGCGCTGGTTGCCGCGAACGGGCTTCTGCTTAGTGACGCAATAAAAACTGTGCGGGCGCGTGGCCGCTACATGCAGGAGGCTGTCCCAGTTGGAAGCGGAGCAATGGCAGCGATCCTCGGCGCCGAGATGGACGTGATAGCACGGGCCTGTGAAGAAGCCGCTCAAGGCCAGGTCTGTAGCGCCGCGAATATCAATTCGCCCTCGCAAGTAGTGATCGCCGGCGACGCGGACGCCATTGACCGCGCTATCGTAATGCTCAAAGAGCGTGGCGCGAAACGAGCCGTTAAGCTAAACGTGAGCGCGCCTTTTCATTGCGCATTGATGCAGCCGGCGCAGAATCGTCTGGCAGCAGATTTACAAAATATTGCGTTTAGTCATTTGAGCGTGCCGCTTATTACCAACGCGGACGCCCGGCCGATAGAAGATGGCGAAGCGGCCCGTCAAGCGTTGATTCGTCAGGTTTCGCAACCTGTCCGGTGGCTCGAATCAGTTGAATTTTTGCTCAATCAAGGTGTACAAACCTTTATTGAGATTGGCCCCGGAAAAGTTTTAAGTGGTTTAGTGCGCCAGATAGATCGCAGCGTGCGCTGTGTGAACATCGAGGACGAGGCCAGTTTACGCTTTGCGCGCGAGGCGCTGGCTAATTGAAGTGGCACAGACTTTAGTCTGTGTTCATGATTATGAAGTTAAACGGTCACAGACTAAAGTCTGTGCCACCTTAATTTAGAGGAGCAAAACGAATGCCCGATCCAGAGATCGAAGCTAAAGTAAAACAAATCATCGTTGATGAGCTTGGTGTTGATGAGAATGAAGTCACACCCAACGCCCGCTTCATCGACGATCTCGGCGCAGATTCGCTCGACACGGTTGAGCTGGTAATGCGCTTCGAAGAAGAATTCGGCATTGAAATTCCGGACGAGGACGCCGAGAAGATTCAAAGCGTGCGCGACGCGTACAACTATATCGATCAGCATAAGGGCAAATGAAGGTGTAGGGGCAAGGCTTGTCCTTGCCCGCCGTAAGCCACAATAACCGCGGGCAGGGACGAGCCCTGCCCCTACATTTTCAATGGAGAATTTCGTTTTGAAGCGTCGCGTCGTTGTTACTGGTCTCGGACTGGTTACGCCTGTTGGTAATTCAGTCGAGACCACCTGGGCCGCGCTTGCTGCAGGGAAAAGCGGCGCGGACTACATCAAAAAGTTTGACACCGAAAAGTTTTCCGTCCGGTTCGCCTGCGAAGTTAAAGACTTCAATCCGCTGGATTATGTCGAGAAAAAGGAAGCGCGCAAGATGGGCGCTTTCATTCATTATGCAATCGCCGCTTCCCAGGAAGCGGTTAGCGATAGCGGCCTGGAGATAAACGATGAGATCTCAGAAAACGTCGGCACTTACATCAGTAGCGGCATCGGCGATTTTTGGGCCATCGAGCGCGAGCACGAAAAGCTTTTGAAAGACGGCCCCGGCCGGGTGTCTCCTTTCTTTATTCCGTCAGCCATCGTCAATCTCGCCTCCGGCCAGGTTTCGATTCGTCACAACGCGAAAGGCCCAAACTCGGCCACGGCGACCGCTTGTTCCGCGGGCGCGCACGCCATCGGCGACAGCTTCAAGATCATTCAGCGCGGCGATGCGGATGCGATGATCTGCGGCGGTGCAGAGTCGGCGATTACGCCGATGAGTGTGGCGGGATTTGCGGCCTTGCGTGCTTTATCAACCCGCAACGATGATCCACAGCACGCCTCGCGGCCTTTCGAACTGCATCGCGACGGTTTTGTGATCGGTGAAGGTGCGGGCATTCTGATCCTCGAAGAATTGGACTTTGCGCGTCGTCGCGACGCGCGAATTTATGCGGAGGTGGTCGGCTATGGCATGACCGGCGATGCATTTCACATTACCATGCCTGACGACAGCGGCTCCGGCGCGGTGCGCGTTATGCAGAAGGCTTTGAGTGATGCCAGGGTCGATCCGAAAGAGGTTGTCTATATCAATGCTCACGGCACCTCGACGCCGTACAATGATAAGTTCGAAACGATGGCGATCAAGAAGACCTTCGGCGAGCGCGCATACCAGATTGCGATTAGCTCGACCAAGTCGATGACCGGCCATTTGCTGGGCGCGGCGGGTGGCGTCGAAGGCGTGTTTTCCGTTCTTTCGATCCATCGAAATCTGCTGTTGCCGACGATCAATTACGAAACGCCCGATTCCGAATGTGATCTGGATTACATTCCGAACCAGGCCCGCGAAGCTAAAGTAAAGTACGTGCTTTCAAATAGTTTTGGTTTTGGCGGCACGAACGCAGCGTTGTTGTTCAAGAGATACGAGGAATAGAAAAGCTGGTCTTTGTACTTTGGTCTTTGATCTTTGACGTGTCAGTTCAGGATCCGCTAAACATCAAAGACCCAAGAACAAAGTCCAAAGATCAAGACTCGCTACTTTGCAATGAAAATACTGGTTCTTATGAAGCAGGTCGCGAACAAAGACGCGTTCCTGCGAATCAATAAAGACTCGACCTGGATCGAGGAAGCCGATCTCTCATTTGAAGTCAACGAGTCGGACGGTTACGCGCTGGAAGAAGCGCTGCGCATCAAGGAGAAAGTGGGCGGCGAAGTCGTCGTCGTTTCAATGGGACCACAGCGCGCAAAAAGTGTAATTAAAGATGCTTTGGCGCGCGGCGCTGATCGCGCGATTCACGTCGTTGGCGACAACGTCGTGCATCTTTCTCCGTTCGCTGCGGCGAGTGTGTTGGGTGAAGCGATTCGCGATGAGCAAGCGGATCTCGTGATGACCGGCTTGCAGTCTGACGATTACGGCTATGCGCAAACCGGCGTAATCCTCGCTGAGATTCTTGGCCTGCCGCACGCGACGATTGTGATCGAGATTGATGCGAGCGGCGACAAACTTCGCGTCAAGCGTGAGTTAGAGAGTGGCTGGTATCAATGGTACACGATGCCAAAGCCCGCTTTGCTTACGATTCAGTCCGGTATCAGCCAGATTCGCTATGCAACCTTGAAAGGCATCATGGCGGCGA
>QHXH01000176.1:3564-6941 GCA_003222855.1 Acidobacteriota bacterium | reverse complement strand
GTTGCGGGTCACGCCCGTGATAATGACAATCACGCGGCGACCGACAGGATTGCCGGCGCGGATCATGTAATCCGCAGCATCGGCAAATAATTTGTTCAGACAATGATCGGCTTCTTCGTCATGGGCTGGAATGCGATTGAGCGCATCCTCAATCAACATTCGGTTGCGCGTGAATCCCTGGAGCAGCCGCGTCGTGTCGTGATAAGTCATCACCGCGACTTCGTCCACAGGTTTCAGCCGGTTTACTGCTTCGAGCGCCGCGTGGTGCACCTTGTCGCCAAACGGATCGAGACAGCCGCCTCGATCAATCAGCAGCAACATCGAAAGCGGCAAACTGTCCTGACTAAAATGAGTGATTTGCTGCTTCGTTCCATCTTCGTAAAGCAGAAAATCTTCTTTCTTCAAACCGCCGACGATGCGCGCGGTGTTCTTTTGCAGCACCAGCGCGTCAACAGTCACCAGATCGACGTCTACCTTTACGACTTCAGCCGCAGGCATCTTGCCGGCGTCGTTTTCGTCGTTTGATTTTAATTCGTCGTTTGAGTTGACTCTTCTTTCCCGCGTCTGCGAAGTCACAGACGAATGCGACGTGAAAAGGAGAATCGGAAAGGCGAGTGCGAGAACTGCAAAGAGAAGAAAAAGAGTCGGGTTTCGATGCTTCATAAGCGCTCTCCCATGCGAAAGCAGCGTTGCAGGACAGGGTTCGCTGATAGTGCAGACCTGCCGCCTGCTACTGGCTTTCGGTTTTCAAGGGGAGAGTGCTTTGTTAACCATGCTGCCGAGTATCGTTAGCAGCATGGGCACTTCACAAACAAATCGCGTTAAATCAAAGACGCCTGTACTAGTCAAGTGTTAACAAGGCTCTTAAGTTGCTAAGTATTGAGTGTGGCACGCGCATCTTGCGCGTGATTCACAGGCGGGACCCGTGCCACAGGTCAGTACCGGGAGCGGTAGCGACCGGGTCTGTCTTAATATGCACGAACGAGATCGCCAAGTAGTTTCTTATCTTTGCGGTTTTACTTCGCGGCTTTGCGCCTTTGCGTGAAACGTCCTCCATGAAAAAGTAATCTCACGCAGAGACGCCAAGGCGCAAAGCTGCGCAAAGTCAAACCAAGACACTACCGATTGCCAGGAATGCTACTAACGTGGTTCCTGGCGTGGCCGAAAAATAACCGATGGCGGTCGCCAGTCGCGGGACGTGCCAACGATTCCCGTTTTGGTGTTCACCACTTCCAGCCTCAATGGCCGCACTTCAATCAACAGGTAGCTCTTATCTCGATCGGGATAAAAGGCCTTCCAATCATCTTTCCAATGGCGAGCTTTCTCTTTTGGGTCGTTTACCAATCGCGCGACGCCCTGGATTGCCACATAAGCCTGACTCTCACGATCGAAGTAGTAAAGGGTCACGCGCGGGTTGCGGCGAATCTCAGAGACTTTGCGGCTCAACGGATTCGTTCCGAACCAAACGATCAGATTGTCGTCGGGCGCAAACGCATCCATTGTCCGCGCGTTTGCGCGCCCGCCTCTGCCGGTTGTAATCAGCGCGCAATAGCGAGCGGTCGTCATTATCTCGCGCGCCGCGCTGATCAGTTCTTCTCGCGATCCGGGCTGAGGCTGTTGCCCAGAAACTGAAGGCGCTAGCGACGCGATAAAAAGAAAGAAGGCAACTAAGAGAAGCTTCCGTTTAATGTTTAGCGAGTTCATAAAGTCCCGCACTTGTGTGGCAGCGTGACTCAAGCTCCAAAAAAGATCAGGCCGCAGTTGTTGCGCGCTCACGCAGGTGTCGCGATTTGTCCTCAAGCAAGGTACCGCTCTCGCCTTCATACGACAGTCGAATGGTTTCTTTTGGCGGTGGCTGTGGCCACAAGGAAAGCCGCCTGCCAAGCCGGTGACTGAGGACACGAGCTCGAAAATACAATTCATGGTCCCATTCCACTTCGGCCATCTCCAGCAAGCAATCGATTAGTTCAAAGTAACGGCAATCACGCGCGTACCGAGCGGCAGTTTCGTACTCTTTAACGTTGCGGCTTTCGAGTTTTCCCGCGCCGTACATGGGCAGGAGCCAACCGGTTAAGTGACAAAGCAGCCCCAGCGTTCTGCCAATGATCGCGGCGCGGGCCTCGCGACCCCTGCTGGGTTTAGCGTCGAGCCGCGCGAGCATTTCGCCTACGAGCCGGCGATGACGCCATTCATCTTCTTCGATGCGGCGAATTGAATCGCGTTCATTCACGCTGGTGAGTGAATGCCAGTGCCCGCGATAGGCGTAGGCTGCCGCCAGCTCTCCTGAGTACGCCAACTGAAGAAGCGCGATAAGCTTGTCGCGACTGTAGTTGTCCGGAACCATGCGATCATTTTCTGCGCATCGGATGCGCTTCGGTGTTGAAGATGACTTTGTCGAAATCCAGCGCCTTAGGCGGCGCAAACAAGAGATAGAAATACTTGAACGTCTCCGCGAACAGAAAGCTCTGCATTGAATCGACTTTCTCTTTCGTCACGGCGCTCTTGAGCGCCGCATAGCCTTCATCGGTGCGACAATATTTTACGAAGTCGCGCCACATCGTCTCGCCCATTCGCAAGTATTTAGCCTTTCGTGTGAAGTGATAGAGATAATAAGTTGATTCGATGATCTCGGGACGAAGAGGATAGCCCGGCGATGTGACTTCCATTGTGACGTAATTGATCTCTTCGGGCTCAATACCGTTTTTCCTCCACATTCTGTAGGAAGACTCCTGGAGCCTCTCCGTGCTCCATATGTAGCCGTGGTGCGCTGGCCGCTGTTCATGTCTGCATGGCCGTACCAAAGCTCGGCCGCAGCACCCCACATTGGACTGGGCCCTCGTTTAGTCAGTACAGTTATGTCCTTCGTGCTTCGTGCATCCGCAAGATATTTATTGATGGCCTTAATACTTTCATTCCACATCCTGCGGCAATCCTGATCGTGGAGCAGAATCGCGCACTTCAAAAGATATTCGTAGTAACTATCGATCGCTCCGCTGATATGGCTGTCGGTGTCGGTCCATTGTCCCGTCTCGACGTTGATCCACGTTCCCACCAAACCAACCGGCGAGCGGCGATTATAGACTTCGACCAACGCGCGCTTCGCTTTGTCATAGAAGATTTGCCGATGGGTGAGTCGCGCCAGCGTGCCGAACTCAATCAGCAGAGTTCCCGCTTCCGCCGGATTAGTCACGTTGCCGCGCACAGCGCCGGTTTTAAGATTCACATAACGATACGGCAGGCCGGTCGGTGAATTGAAAACCGGCAACAAGCGATTGCCCAGGTCTTCCGCGAGATTCAACAGACGCCTGTCGCCAGTCATTTGATAACTTGAGAGCAAAGCGCCCAGCAGCCGAATCGTGATCTCGAAATTCTGAACA
>QHXH01000176.1:0-3455 GCA_003222855.1 Acidobacteriota bacterium | reverse complement strand
AGATCGTCATGTCCCCATGCATATTGCTTGTAACCTCTCCAGGCATGGAGAAATTCAGAGCGCACTTGTCTTTGAAGCGCTGTCCGAGGTGCGTATTGGGCGAACGTGAAAGACGAGGGCAGAAGCGTCATTAGAATCAACGCGGCAACTCGGCCTGTACTTTTCTTGAATAGTCCTCGGAACATATTTATGAGTTTCACTCCGCGCGCACGCAGACCTGTGTGGCCGGAAAGGGCGTTGTCAGTCCAAACTTCTGAATCCACACCACGATGGTATAAATTCCCGGCGTTTTGTTTGAAAGCTTAATCGGAACGCGAAACCTGCCGCGCCCATAGAACTCAATCGATCCTTTCGAGCCGTCGATGTAGTCACGATCTTCAGCGAGTCTGGGCCGCAGCGTATTCCGCTCGTCCGGCATACTGTACGACCGCGGTGTTCGCAGCCAGGATAGTTTGGGCGGCGCGGGGAGCGCTTCGTAAAAAACATCAATCGTTTCCACAGAGTAGGCCGGGTTCAAAACGCGTCCACTAAAGATGAACTTGCTGCGCGGTCTCGCACTCGATAAATGCGGATCGACGGCGACGTATCGCGCGACATAGAGTTCGCTCAGACGAACGTGCAGCCCGCGACAGGCGAGGCCGAAACCAACGTGATTATGCTGGGCTCCGAGGATTGTCTTGCGATGTCCATCGTTGGGTGGTGCTTCATCATGCATTGACGTGTGCATTGAAATCAGGTCCGAAGCAATTTCTTCAGAGGCGATCGGCGCGCCGTGATCGGTCGCGCCGTCGTTTTCTTCGATGGCATCGGTTCCGCCGGCGAACGAGTAACGTTGATAAGGCTTGCGGCCGTCGCGTCCCCAATGACTAAGAAACGCGTGCTCGGCCATGTCGATTGCATGTTGCTCGGCGACCCTGCAGGCCAATTCATCCAATTTCAAAACGGTCAGCCCCGCGGCCGTCCGCTCCTGGTTAACCAGAGACAGCAGCTGGTTTTGCAGCGGAAGAAGATCCCCGGCTGACGGAACCTTCGTCCGCATACCATGGCGCGCGACCGCGCTCGCGGGCAAGGCGAGCATGGACAAGCTCGCTTGCTTCAAGAACCGGCGTCGTCCAATTTCAGATCGCATTACCTGACAACTCTCGTCCACCTGTTGATAGTCACGGCTGGCTGACGATGCACACTTGCGCGGCCGGAAAACCTTTATCAGACGGTACGCGTCTGATCCAGAAGAGGACCGTGTAGATGCCGGGTTCATCTTTGAGTAATTTTACCGGCACGCGAAACTTTCCCCCGCTCCAATCATAATCGCCCAACTTACCGTCGACATAAGTTGTCCCGGCCGGTGCTTTGGGTCGCAGGATTACGTATTGATCGGGCAGCGAAAGGGAACGCGGAGTTCGCAGCCAGCTTAAGTCAGGAGGCGCCGGCAAAGGCTCATAAAACACATCAACCTCATGCAGAAAATGTGTTGAGTTAAGCAGCTTTCCGGTTAACACAACCGTAGCTTTTGGTTTCGCCCGGATGGGAAACGGATCGATGTGAAGGTAACGACCAAGATAAAGTTCATCAAGTCTGAGACTATGTCCGCGAAAAGCTAATCCAAAGCCCACATGCGAGTGATATGGATTAAGAATCGTGCGTCGATGCCCGTCGTCGGGCGGAACCTCGCCAAACATGGATTGATGTATGTCGAGAAAGTCACTGATCACGGAATTCGGAGCGAGCGATTGGATGTCTTGCGCCAAACCCACATTCTCCAGTAAAGCGTCCGTGCCACCGGCGAAGGAATAGCGATGATAGGCAGTGACTCAGGAACTGTCCGCGAATCATATCGTTCGCATGATCGGTCGCGACTTTGCAGGCCAAATCATCCAATTGAAGACGACTCAGTCCGGCAGCGGAACGTTCATCATTCAAGAGATTCAGCAACTTCTCGCGAACCAGCGGGAACTGTTGCTCATCGAAACCGCCGCGCTCGATGAGAGTTTGGCCGCGAGCGAATGACGGCAATGCCAGCAAGAGCGGCGCGGCTGAGCTAAGAAAAGATCTGCGGTCCATAGTGAATCGATTGCGCCTCGCGGTGGGTGGTCGCACACGCGCGGTTGCGACACGCTTAAGCTCTGAGTACACTCAGCACTTCGTTCTTAATCACTTGAAAGGTTTTGCCGCTAAGTCAAGCGGCGCATCGCAGTCCGTTCCGCCGGAACTGCGCTCGAGTCGCGATGAAGATACACGAGTATCAAGCAAAAGAGTTACTGAAAAAATTCAATGTGCCGGTGCCGCGCGGCATTGTCGCGCATACGCCTGAAGAAGCGTTTCAAGCTGCGAAAGAATTGGCAGTTCAACCGGTCGTGGTCAAAGCGCAAATTCACGCAGGCGGCCGCGGTAAAGGCGGTGGGGTGAAGTTGGCTAAGACTGCCGATGAAGCGCGTGAGCTGGCCAGCAAGATGCTCGGCATGAAATTGGTAACGCATCAGACCGGGCCCGAGGGAAGAGAAGTGCGCGTGCTGCTGATCGAAGAAGGACTGCCGATCGATAAAGAATTTTATCTCGGTATCGTACTCGATCGCGCGAGCGGCCGGCCGGCGTTCATGGCGTCAGCCGCCGGCGGCATGGACATCGAGGAAGTCGCGGCCAAAACGCCGGAACAAATTTTCAAAGAAACGATCGATCCGGCGGTCGGCTTTCGGCCCTTCCAGGCGCGCAAGTTGGCGTTCGCTCTCGGCTTACCGAGCGAGCTGATTTCGCAGGCAGCCAAGTTCATGCAATCGCTCTACGCGGCCTACGAATCGATGGATGCGTCGTTAGTTGAAATCAATCCGTTTCTCTTGACGAAAGACAAGCGATTGATTGCGCTCGATGCCAAGATCAATTTCGACGACAACGCGTTGTTTCGTCATCCGGATTTCAAAGAGCTGCGGGACCTGAATGAAGAGGAGCCTTTGGAGATCGAAGCTTCGAAATTCGATTTGAACTACATCAAGCTCGACGGCAACATCGCCTGCATGGTTAACGGCGCCGGACTGGCAATGGCGACGATGGACATCATCAAGCTGGCGGGCGGCGAGCCGGCAAACTTTCTTGATGTAGGCGGCGGCGCTTCGCAGGAGCGAGTTGAGGCGGCTTTTCGAATTCTGCTGGCCGACCGAGCGGTTCGTGCAGTGCTCATCAATATCTTCGGCGGCATCGTTCGTTGCGACATGGTCGCGCGCGGCGTAGTAGGTGCGGCCAAAAATCTCGGCGTGAAAGTTCCGGTCGTGGTGCGTCTGGAAGGAACAAATGTCGAAGAAGGCCAGCGTGTGATTCGCGAATCAGGATTGAATTTCACCGTGGCGAGCGGAATGAAGGATGCAGCAGAGAAGGTGGTCTCATTGGCGGGGTGAGATGCGGCTCTGCCGCCGCCCAGGGCGGAAAGCCTTTGGCTTTCCGGTGGCCGTAAAAATCTAAAGTAG
>QHXH01000175.1 GCA_003222855.1 Acidobacteriota bacterium | reverse complement strand
GCGACATGAAATTCGCTGAGGTCGATAAACGGCTTCACGCTGATGTTGTTGACCAGACACCGCTGGAAGATGAACGGCAGATCGAAGTTGATTATGTTGTGCCCGACCAGCAGATCGCATTCAGGATCGAAATCAGACATTAAGGCAAGAAAGTCTTTCAGCGCTTGCGTTTCATCCTGCTCGTTTCCTTGCTCGTCAATTCCGAATGCATGCTCGCTTTGACCGCTCGTAATTCCTTCGATGGTAAATCCGGGAACTGAACCGACGTGCACGGCGATCGAAAGAATTCTTCCCGACGTCGCATTCAGCGAACCAAGTTCATAGACACGTTCTTCTTCCGCGGCGATGTCTTCGAGATAACGTTGTTGCTGCTCGAGCCGCATGTAACCTAGTTTCAGTTCCTTCTCCAGCTTTGGGCCAACGCGTTCGCGAAAACCCGGCAAGGCCAGCGTCTCAATGTCGAGTGTAAACGCGCGCGGCAACAGCGGATCGCAGCCGAGATATTCGCGATACTGCTCGATGGTTATCGGCTTGTATTCCGTGACGACAAATTGCGTGCGATCCTGAAATGATTCGAGCTTGCCGGTAATGCCCCAGAGGCCGGGCCGCAAATCTTCGCGACCCTCGAGGACTTCCGCCCAAATCTTCAGCGGCAGACTTCCGGTTGCGTTGCGAGCGTTGGCGTCGCGGAACGGCTTGCCCTGTTGCGTCCGCCGCTCGCGCACGGAAGTCACCGCAACCATCAGCCACACCTCTTCGGCAAATGGGAGTTCCGCGATGGGGATATTGCCTTTCATTAGATAAGTATCAGAAGCCCGACCGCAAGAGAGGGCCCGTTTGAATAGATGGCTGCTTCACAAAAAGTTGCCCTCCCTCACGGTCGGGCTTCTGACACGATCTACCCGTTAGCTGACAAAATCTGAAAGTACTTCATCAAGTCCCGGCCTGATAAAGTCTCGGGCCCGCGGAAACCGCTTCTCAGTTGAGCGACGCAGACGATCGAGTTCGACGAGGATTGGGTTAACCGTATGAGCTTTTTCGGGGAGGCCCAGCTGTAATGAACGCCAGCCAGCCATTGAGCGATCGATTGCCACCAGCGCGACCTTCGCTGAACCATTCGAGTCCATGCGATTGGCCCGAGCGACAACAGCATCATAGTCGACGTCTTCATCTTCGTCCGTTTCGTCGGTAGCCGTAAAGTCGAACGACAAAAGATCGTCGTCATCCGACTCTTCATCGACTCCGGGGGGATTATGAAGGGCCCTAATGAGTTTTACAGAAATGAAGAACTGATACCATTGAATGATTTCGGTCGCATCGCTCACAGTCAGATCCTCGCTGACCGGCTTCGCAGCGCTCATCACATCGTCATGCAGATCCTCATCACTGACGAACTCGTTGCCAAACCAGTTCTCGACAGTCTTGGCGTAATGACGTGCCTGCTCTGACAGTTCGTCCTGCTCTGCCGCTTCCATTTCGCGCTCGTGGTCGGCCATTTCCGCGGTCACATCAACTGAATTCAAATCGACGCCGGCTTCGGCAGCCCATTCCGAGATCATCGTCGCCGTTTCGCTGAAGATATCGTGCAATTTCCGTGGCGTCGGGGTCAGCTTGCTCAGTTGCATACAACAAACAGCGCGAAGTGAATGCGCAACGTTCGCACCAGCGATCACAGTAATTGTAAATGCCTGAGATAAAAGCTGGATTCTCCGTCACGTCAGCCAGCTTGGTCTTTTTCATTGGAGTTATAGTACTTCAGGTACATTCGTCATCGGGAAGTCGCATTGTAATGTATTATTGCCGCGGCAACCATGAAGGCGCGGAATCCAAAAAATAAAACCAGCGCCTAAGATGTGAGAGACGCGCATGTAACCACGCAGTCTGATTTTCGTCTAACAAGTAGAGAGATTGCCCGATGTCTAAATTTACTGGAGTGGCGCCGGCTTTTCTCGTAGCCGACGTCGGCGCGACGATAAGTTGGTACCAGGGCGAACTTGGTTTCATCTCCTATCCCTTTCCTAAAAAGCCTCCTTATGTTTTTGCCAGTGTTTGCCGCGATGGAATCGAAATCATGTTTCAGTTACTACGCGAGTATGAAAAGCCCGACCTTCATCGATTGCGAGATGGCGGCGTGTGGGACGCATACATTCGCATGAAAGGCGTGAAAGAGTTTTATGAAGCTATCAAGGACAAAGTTGAGATCAAAATGTCGCTGCGACAGCAGCCTTACGGCGACTGGGAATTCGAAGTGAAGGATCTAAACGGCTACATTCTGGTCTTCAGCGAGTTAATCGATTGAGCAAGCGCGAAAATATTTTCAATCTGAAGGACGTCGCGATCGTTGCGGGCGTGGCAATCGTTTATTTTCTGGGCGCGAAGCTCGGACTCTCGCTCGCATTCGTAAATGTGAGTGTGTCTCCCGTGTGGCCGCCAACCGGCGTGGCCATCGCAGCCCTGCTATGGTTCGGCTATCGTTCCACGCCCGGTGTTTTTCTCGGCGCCCTGCTGGCGAACTATTTGTTGACTGACGTTTCTTTGGCTACTGCGTCAGCCATCTCCGTCGGCAATACCCTGGAAGCGATTACCTCAGTTTATTTGCTGAGCCGTTTTGTTGAGTCCAGAAACCCATTCAATCGCGCATTTGATGTTTTGAAATTCGTAGTGTTCGCTGCGGTCATTAGCACGGGGGTGGCGGCGACAATCGGCAATCTGTCTTTGTGCATCTCTGGTCATGAGCACTGGGGAGACTTTGGCCGGCTTTGGTTGACATGGTGGTCCGGCGACGGAGTGGGCGCGCTGATCGTGACGCCGCTAATACTTAGCTGGCTTGAGAAGCCAGTTGAAAAATGGAGCGCCGTCCGCTGGATTGAATTCGGGATGGTGTTGGTCTTGCTGGAGCTGTTCTCGGTCACGATTTATACAAACCTGCTGCTCCAATTAGGCGGGGCCAGGCCGTGGGGTCACGTCACAATTCCACTCCTGGTGTGGGCCGCATTTCGATTTGGTCCGCGCGGCGTATCAGCGGCGATGTTGCTGCTGTCTGCGATCGCGATTTGGGGAACAACTCACGGTTATGGCGGATTCGTTAACTATGGTCCGAATGAATCGCTTCTTTTCCTGCAAGCTTATATCGCCGACCTGGCGATCACGGCGCTGTTTCTCGCGGCGATCGTGACTGAACGAAAACATGCCGGCCGTCATCTCGTTGGTTCGCTTTCAGTCACGCGCATCCTGGCTGAAGCGCCGGCGCTCGATGATGCCGTGCCGCGCATCATTCAGCGAATCTGCAACACTTTTGAATGGGAAGTGGGCGCAATGTGGAGACTCGATGATGAGTCGAACGTTTTGACGTGCTTCAAAGTCTGGCCGCCGCACAGCGGAGGGCAGGGAAGTTTCCAGAGAACGACTGAGGAGATCACGTTTGCGCGCGGCGCTGGTTTGCCTGGCCGCGTATGGGCCAACCTCCGTCCGTTTTGGATTCCGGATGTGACGGCTGATTCCAACTTTCCCCGCGCGCAAGTGGCGTCAGCCGAAAACCTGCACGCGGCGTTCGCATTTCCGATCATGTCCGGCGAAAAATTCCTGGGTGTGATGGAGTTTTTCAGTCATGAGATTCGCGAACCTGACGGCGCTTTGTTCGCGACCTTTAGGGGCATCGGCAGTCAGATTGGACAGTTCATCGAAAGGAAACAAGCGGAAGAAGCGATCGAGTTCGCCAGTCTCTTGCCCGAAGAAAATCCTTCGCCGGTAATCCGTTTGCTTGAAGGAAGGATTTTGAGTTATGCGAATGCGGCGGCGGAGCGAGCACTGACAGATTGGGATTTGCGTTTGGGTGACGAGGCGCCGGCCGAGATTTCACAGATAGCGCGCGTCGCCCTGTCGCGCGGCAGCAGCCGCGATCTTGAAATATCCATCGGCGAACAAACCTACCTGATCAATTTCGTGCCGGTGTCTCACGCGAATTATGTGAATCTTTACTTCAACAACATCACCGGGCGAAAGCGAGCTGAGGAAGAACGCGGGCGGCTGCTGGCGCGCGAACTGGCGGCCCGCACCGAGGCCGAGAGAGCCAACCGGCTTAAGGATGAGTTTCTGGCTACGCTCTCGCATGAACTGCGGACGCCGCTCACGGCGATGTCGGGTTGGCTGGCGATACTGCGCGGTCACCGGCTGGACAAGAAAACGACGGAGCACGCGATCGAGACCATCGAACGCAACACAAAGATTCAGGCCCAATTGATCGAAGACTTGATGGATGTATCGCGGATTGTCGGCGGCAAGCTCAACCTTGAAGTGCGTCCGGTTGATTTGTTGCCCCTGATCGAAGCTGCCGTTGAGGTTATACGCCCTGCCGCTGACGCAAAAGGAATTCAGATCCAAATTACACCGGATTCGTTCGCCAGCTCGGTTACCGGCGATCCTGCGCGCTTGCAACAAATCATCTGGAATCTGCTTTCGAACGCGGTCAAGTTCACTTCACGCGGAGGAACCATCGAGGTGATTTTGCAGCGGTCGGAATCGTCCGCCGAGATTGTTGTTCGAGACACTGGCATCGGAATCTCGGAAGATTTTTTGCCGTACGTATTTGAAAGATTTCGCCAGGCAGAATCAACTTTGACGCGATCGCAGCGTGGGCTCGGTCTCGGGTTGGCGATCGTTCGACATCTCGTCGAGTTACACGGCGGTACCGTTAGCGCCGATAGCGCGGGAGCAGGCAAAGGCTCAACTTTTATAATTAGCCTGCCGCTGACAGCGACTCAAACGACAAAAGCGAACGGGTCTTTGCTCGCGGCGCACGACCTTGCGAGTTTAGATACAACCGCCGGCTTCGATGCGCTAAAGGGACTGCGCATACTAGTGGTCGAAGATGAGCCCGATGCTCGCGAGTTGTTGACGCTCACCCTTCGCGTCTCAGGCGCCGAAGTTCATGCTGTCGATTCCGCGCACCAGGCGCTGCTCGATTTGCAATCGTTCCGACCGGACGTGCTGCTGAGCGACATTGGCCTGCCTATCGAGAGTGGTTACGATCTGATTCAGAAGATCCGCGCGCTGCCTTCCGACTTCAGCAAAATTCCGGCGGTGGCCCTGACTGCGTTCGCCTCCGAAAAAGATCGGCAGCGAGCCTTGGCGTTTGGGTTCCAGATGCATCTGGCCAAGCCCGTCGAAGTGGCCGCGTTGATTCAAGCA
>QHXH01000174.1 GCA_003222855.1 Acidobacteriota bacterium | reverse complement strand
AGCGCGGACATCCTTGTCCGCATTGAGCGCGGAGCGCGAACCATGCAATGTGATTACGCCGCATGTGCGGCTTTGCCGAGTAGCAGTCTGATCGCGGGATGCTCTGATTGTCGTCTGTCACAAGCCCGACTGTTAAGGAGGTCGACGATCATCAGGAGCTGGCTGACGCGCGGGCTTCTGATACGAAAGATTACGGTGGTGACTGAAACTTTGGTCTGCCCGAACGAATCTTCTTATAAGTTCCCGCCGCATTCACGTTGTGCCCAAAACCGCAGGCGAAGTCCTCGCCGTCCTGTTTGACGACGAGTTTTCCCGGCAGGAAGGTCATTGTGATCTTACAGGCCTGACTGTCCTCAGGGAAAAAGGTGACCACGTTTCCGTCGATCGTCGCTTCACCTCCGGCATAGCCGGTGTTCACGCTCTTTGCCAGCGTGTGATAGAGGCCATCGAATTGCACCTTCAATTTGTTGTGGCCGAGGGCGAGAATGCGAAACTCGTTGTCGTAGTAACGATAGACGCCGTTGGCCTGGGCAGCCGTCACGACTTTCTGGTTTTGCGGTGGAGTGTTCGCAAAAATGGAAAAACCAGCGAGCGCGCAGACTATTATCAGTAGCACAAACCTGTTCATTGTTCTCCTCTCAACGAAGGGCGAAGCTGACACTCACTGATGCGGTCACGGTTATCTGGCCCAACGCAATTGTGCCTTCCCCATAGGAAGACTGACCGGCCTGGCTGGAAACCTGTGACATGGCGTTTGCATAACTGCCATAGCCCTGTCCCCACCAGTTGTAAGAGGAATACCACCCGCCGCCATACTCTGCAATTCGCTGAGCCGGGCCGATCTGGCGTCCTAATCGACCGGCGAGCAGAACAGCTTTTTCCTCTGCGGCTTGAATGGCCATCTCGCGCGCGCGATCACGATGTTTCCGCAATTCAGTGGTTCGAAACTGAATACCGTGAACGAAGTTAACGCCACCTTCGGGCGCTCGTGATAATAGTTCTTCGAAGTTGGGAACTTCCTTCAGCGTCACGGCGACATTCTTTCGCACGCGGTACTCGGTGCGCACCGTGCGATTGGCATCTCTTAGTTCATGTTCCCAGGGCTCGATAGAAATGAAATCGGTCTGAACGTATTTCGGATCGATCTTCATCTCCTGTGCGATTGAAAGAAGCTTTTTGATCCGCTTGTCATTGTCGGATTTCGCCGTCGCCAGGCTCGGATCGGACGTTTCTACTCCAAAGACGACAAAGACTTCATCCGGCACCACTTTGACTTCAGCCGTACCCTGAACGTCGATCGTCCCCGGCTGGCTTTGGCCGCTGGCGGTGAACTGCGCGAGCAGGAGCAAACCGGCAAGCGGCAGCAATCTAAACATAGCCCATACTCTCATTACTTCCTCCTGCTGAAATCCGTAACGCACTCGACGCGTTTAGCGTTCGAGCTTCAGGTTGTTTCTCTGAAATCGCAACTTAACGGGCGCAGCGGGCTTGACGGAATCAGTAGCAATCAGTCTGCCCGTTCGCTCCGCATTGAAACATGTATGGGAACTGCGCTTTAGTCAAGCGTTCGGTCGCGTCCCAAACTCTGGTTTGCTTGTAACGATCCACGGTCCATCCCAGACGTCGTTTGTTCTGCCAGGTTGAGCGCAGGGCCGCTTCCTCTCCATCGCCCAAAAGGTGACGACCTTCATGCAACAACACGGCCGCGCGCTCACAATCATCAACCGGCACGTCAAAGAATTCAGGGTACAACGTCACGATCTCGAAGGGAAAATTGGTAGCGGCATAAGCATCCCGGTGACCGATATACCTGTTCCACCAATTATCCGTGCGGCGAAACATCGTAAGATGCTTCAGCACGAAAGCCTCGGGATTAAGCCCGTGTTGCTGTAGTAACCCTATGGCCGCTGCGACTTTCTGACGTTCATCTGGCTGAAGGCCGTCAGAAGTTATCAATAGCGACGCATACCAAATCACCAGGATGATCGATGTGGCTCCGAGCACCCAGGTCAATCGCTTAAGAAAGCCTCGCTTCTTTGCGGTTGTCGCTACTTCGGCACTTGCTGGTAGGGGCTCTGCGGTTTCATCGTTGGCGAGTGCGGTTCCGCAGCGACGGCAGAGTTCATCGGCAGCGGCGTTGACCAGACCACAGTGTGCACACTTCCGTCTTAATTGATGAGGAGATTGAATCGAGCCCTGGTCCATCGTGATGATTATCAGTGCCGGAGAAGATATCGAAAGCTGATACGTTGGCCCTCTATATCGCCACGCACTCGCCGCGTTTCAGAAATTGACCATTGCCGGCTTTCCCCTTGAACTCACCTTTATCGATCACAACTGAGCCGCGCGACAAGACGGTGTCGACCGCACCCTTAATGGTCTTGCCTTCGTAGGCGCTGTAATCGACGTTCATGTGATGAGTCTTAACCGAGAGTGTCTGTTCTTTATCAGCATCGAAGATGACGATGTCCGCGTCCGAGCCGACGGCGATCGTCCCTTTCTTCGGAAACAGTCCGAACATCTTCGCGGCCGCGGTGGAGGTCAGCTCGACAAAGCGATTCAGCGAGATGCGATTCTCAACGACGCCGTTATAGATGAGCGAGACGCGATGTTCGACACCGGGCGCGCCATTCGGAATCTTCGTGAAATCGTTTTTGCCCAGCTCTTTCTGCTCCTTCATGCAGAACGGACAATGGTCGGTTGAGATGACTTGCAGATCGTCCATCTTCAAACCTTTCCAGAGCTCAGCCTGGTTTGATTTCTCGCGCAGCGGCGGCGTCATCACGTACTTCGCGCCGTTGAAGTCTTCCCCGTAATCATCGATGGAAAGAAACAGATACTGCGGACAAGTTTCGGCAAAGGCGGGAATGCCGCGATCGCGTGCTTCGCGAACTTGATTGAGCGCATCAGTGCAGCTTAGGTGAACAATGTAAACCGGTGATTCAGCCATCTCGGCGATCGCGATCGCGCGATGCACGCCTTCGGCCTCAGCGACGGTCGGGCGAGTGAGCGCGTGATACTTCGGGGCGGTGTGGCCTTTTTCAAGCGCGCGTTTGATGATCTCGTTGATGACGATTCCGTTCTCGGCGTGCATGCAAATCAAGCCGCCACGCGCGCCGGCCGCGGACATGGCGCGAAAGATCGTCGCGTCGTCAACCAGGAACACACCGGGATAGGCCATGAACAGTTTGAAGCTGGTCACGCCTTCGTCCATGACCGTGTACATCTCTTCGATCTGCCGATCTTCGAGTTCAGTTGTGATCAGATGAAAGCCATAGTCGATCGCGCACTTGCCCTCGGCTTTCTTGTGCCAGTTATCAACGCCTTGTAACATCGACTCGCCTTTATATTGCACCGCGAAATCGATGATTGTCGTCGTTCCGCCATGCGCGGCCGCGATTGTGCCGGTACGAAAGTCATCGGCCGCGGTCGTGCCGCCGAACGGCAATTCCATGTGCGTATGCGGATCGATGCCACCGGGAATTACCAGCTTGCCTCCGGCATCGATCGTCACGTCGGCGTCCATGTTGAGCTGTGCGCCGATCGTCGTGATTATTTCGCCGTCGATGAAGATGTCGGCATTGTAATTGTCGGCGGCGGTGATGATATTGCCGTTACGGATTAGAGTCTTCATAGTTGGTTTTGTTGGGTTGGCGGCGGCGATTTCAGAAGATCGTTGTAATAAGAAGAGTCTGCCTTCAAGTTCTCGAATACGGTTCTGGCGAACGGCTCATCAGTTGCAAGGCTAT
>QHXH01000173.1:2203-6840 GCA_003222855.1 Acidobacteriota bacterium | reverse complement strand
TCCGTGCACCGTGATTTCACGGTCATCGAGCAGCGAAAGGACTCGAGTTAATTCACCCTGGACGGTGCGAAGTTCGCCCTGCATCTGCCAGCCATGAAAATCTGTGCCGTCGTATTGAAGAAGCAGGCGATAGTTCATAAGACAGAAGGCAAAAGGCGAAAGGCAGAATGCAGAAAACAAAAGGCGACCATGTGAGTTCTGCCCTCTGCCTACTGCCTACTGCTCACTGTTTTCCGGCTTCCAGGTTTCACGGCCGGCTCGCCACGCTGGCAGGCATCGCATTCAGCCGGCGAGACCGCCGGCACGTCGAGCGTTGCCAGCGACACGCGCGGCACACCTACGTCAACTCGTCCACTTGAACGATCGATGATCGAGCCGGCCGCAACCACCTCAGCGCCTGACGCTTGCAGCGCGGCAATCGTGTCGCGCGTCGAACCACCGGTAGTAATCACATCTTCGATGACCAAAATCCGCTCCTGAGAGCGAACAGTAAAACCTCGGCGCAGCGTCATCTGCCCATTTTCACGCTCGGCCCAGATGAATCGTGAACCGAGCTGTCGCGCGACTTCATAGCCGATCACGATGCCCCCGATGGCCGGTGAAGCTACGGTTTCGATTTGGTGACTCTTGAAATGTTCAGCGAGTGCGGCGCCGAAATCGATCGCATCCCGCGTGGATTGCAGAGCGATGGCGCATTGCAAATAAACGGAGCTGTGCAGACCGCTCGACAGCACGAAATGTCCTTCGAGCAACGCTCCGGTTTTTTTGAAGCGATCGATAACTTCTGAGTCGTTCATGCCAGGGTCAACTAAATCTTTAGCTAAGACGAAAATCATAATCCACGAACTCACACGAAACTACTACGAAAAAGGCTGAGTAGTGTCTTACTTTGCGGTTTTTCTTGGCGGCTCTGCGTCTTTGCGTGAAACTGTTGTACTAAAAGAGTAATCTCACGCAAGGACGCGAAGGCGCAAAGACGCGCAAAGGCAAACTAAGACACTACCAAAGGCTGCTGTTTCGTGATGCTTCGTGTGATTTCGTGGATCGTGCGCTGCCGCGCCGGGCTTCTGAAACTTCCCGCCAACGATTACAATCGCTCTCATGCAACGACCAGCCAACTTGATCTCTGACTCATCACTCGTGCAGGAAACTTTTGACTTTGTCCTGGAAAGCGGCGGCCGCGCAACTTTTACGGAAATCACGGGTTCGATCTTCCACCTGTCGAACGCCACTGAACAATTGGCCGCATCACTAGTCACCGATCTGATTCAAAACGATCCGCGCTTTAGCTTTGAAAATTCGCACCTGGCAATAAAAACCGACGAGATCGAAACTCAATCATTAAACATGATCGATTTCGTCGTGGTCGATGTCGAGGCAATCGGCAGCCGATCAACCCCGACCAGAATCATCGAAATCGGCGCTTGCCGCGTTGTGCAGGGCAAAATCGTCGATGAATTCGAAACGCTCATCAATCCCGAGCTCCCGGTGCCACGTTTTATTTCTGCGCTCACGGGCATCACCGACGAGATGGTGCGCTCGGCGCCGTCGTTTGCTCAGATAGCCGAATCGTGGTTGACGTTCGCCGGCGATTCAGTGCTTGCGGCGCACAACTCAATCTTCGACATCACCTTACTCAATCAGGAAATCGCGCGCGTGTTTCCCGGATGTCGAATGCGTAACGCGGAATTGTGCACGGTTAAGCTGGCGCGACGCATGATGCCTAATCTCGAGAGGCATCACCTGGATGCCTTAGCCGATCATTTCGGATTTGAAGTCTCGCAACGGCATCGCGCAGCCGGCGATGCACGGGCTACAGCGCGGGTGCTATTGCGTCTACTCGACGAATTGGAGATTCGCGGTGTCCGCACGTTAAGCGAGGCGCGTAAGCTTCGCGCTACCGGCTCTTTACGACGATCGGAACCCGAGTTAGCTTTCGATTCCTGAAACGGGCTCCGGCTGACTGCTGCGTCTGAGCAAGTTTCTGCCTACAAAGAAACCAATGATCAGCACGGCCAGGCCGATTCCGATCGCCGGATAGTAACGGCCAAGAATTTCTTTGGCATGTTCGCCATAACGCGCTGCCAGATATCCTTCGAGCAAATAACGAAACGTGCGTCCGGCGGCAATCGCAATTGTGAACCGCAAAAGGTTGAGGCGAAATACACCCGCCGAAACTACAAACAACTTGAACGGAAAAGGCGGCGGCAATAAGGAAGCGACCAGGACCGAAAGGACGTCATAACGGTCGATCAGATCCTTCACGCGCTTCTGCTTCGATTCCGAGAATTTCGCGAGCGCTCGATGGCCGGCCTTCTGCGAAATTTTGTAGAGGCCGACGCAGCCTGCCGTCGATCCAATCGTCGCCGCGGCCACATAAATCAACATCCACGACGGCCGCGCCGTTGCCAACAGGAGCAGCATCGCGTCGACGCCGCCCGGCATTGGAATCATGACTGAATCAAGAAAAGCGATCGCCAACAAACCGAACGGGCCGAATGAAAGCAACCAGTGCGAGAGCTTTCCGAGCCCGCCGGTGATTTTATGAATCAAAGATTTCAATTGATTTTATGACCTTTCGAAATTATTCAGAGCGGGGCAGTAGCCCGACCGTAAGCGAGGGCGTAAAGGTCACGAATAAACGCCCTCCCTTACGGTCGGGCTACTGCCCCGTTGTTAGCAACAGCATTACACCACGATTTATTCCTTCGCCGACTTAACTGCGGCGCGCCCCTTGTTCGACAAAAGATAGATTGCTAAGGCGGCGAGGCAAACCGCAAAAACCGCGGTGACGATCATCAATCCGTTGTCCTGCAGAAACTGCAGTACACGGCGGCCGTAATAAACCGCGAGCACGCCTTCGGTGTAATACCTAACCGATCGCGCCAGCAGAATCGTGATCAAGAATCGCCGTCGTGGAAACTGCAAAGCGCCGGCCGTCGCCACGAAAATCTTGAACGGCATTGGCGGCGGCAAGAGCGCCGGTATTGCTAATGCCAGAATTCCAAATCGCGCGTAGGCCTGCTCGACCTTCTGTATATGCTGCAAGCGAAACCTGCGATGCAGCACCGCCAGACCGCCGCGTTGCAAGATCGTGTAGAGCAGCAAGCATCCCAGCACCGATCCGGTCGACGCAAACAACGGAAAAAAGACGACTGCCCGCGGATGGGTGAAACATCGGGCAAAACGACCAGGTAATCATTTATCTCTGGCAGCGACAGCAGCGACGAATCAAGCGCGCCGACCAGAATCATTACCGGACCAGCCACGTAAATCGGAACATGGACGATGAAATAGCCAAGTCGCCGAGTGACGGCGTGCAGCCAGTCAACCATAAGGGCCCAGTTTAGAGTTCAAGCTTCAGCTTGTGTCAAGCAAAGATAGCAACCTAAAGGTTGAATTCTGAACTAATCGAGCTGCGGCCTCTTATTTGGCTGGCTTGAAAATGGAAGGAGTGTCGTAGGTAACGCCAACCGTGACTCCTGAGCGCGGACTGAACTTCGTCAAACCCTTGATGCCGGCAAAGTCGAACCGAAGACCGCTGGCGCGCACCTGCATCCCGAGACGTGCTTCACCTTTAGATTCAGTTCCCAGTGGACCAGTCCCTGGCCGCGTGTTCGCGCGTCCGTTCACTTCGCCCACGAGACTGAACATTTTGTCGAGCCGGACTATCCCAGCCAATCCGTAGGTCAGCACATCGTTCTGCGCAAAGATTTGCGTGGGCACGCCGATAATTCCGATCCCCACGTTTGCAAACGTGTTCACGCGCGCTTCGCGTCCGAATTTTTTGCCGAAGAGGACCTGGCCATATGCGTTGGTCTGATTCAACCCGATGCCGGTCGCTTGATTCGAGTTCGGTAACTGCACTCCGAAACGAAACCCAACCGACGGCAGATGCGCGGTTTCATTCCGCAGCTTAATCTTGGTCCAAAGAAAAAAGTCCCCGGTATCGTGCGTCGAATTTGCGCCGGCCGCAATATTCAGCGGAATCGCACTAACGCCGCGCGAGTTAATTGCCAGGAAATTTTGCGCGACGCCTTCGACTTGTACTTCGACGTTAGACGCCAGGCCGATAGTAAAGCCGATAACGCCGGCGCGGGTAAGATCACCATTCAAGCCTGAGACTGGAAAGCGCGCGCGCTGCACAAAGTCGACGCCGGCTTGAATGCGAAATGATCCGGGCGGAACGATATCGACATCTTCTGTGAGCAATGGACGCTGTTGAGCAGAAGCGACCGCGCCGAAACTGAACAGCAACGCGATCAGCGTGAGAAGTTTCGCGATGGATTTTGCTTGATTAGTCACTTGGTTCGCGCAATCACGAAATCGAGCGAATTGTAATCGGGTATTGTGCGATGCGTCAATCGCAAGTTGTGAAGTCGCAGCCTCCGCGTGAGCGGATGGATCAAAGGCAGGACTAGTATCAAACTGTCCACGAAAGCACACGAAGGCTCAAGAAAAGGATTTTTATTCGTGTGAATTCGTGGTCTTTTCGTTCGTGTGAATTCGTGGTTCCAATCCGGCATTGGTCAATGCTCAGCCACGAAAGAACACTAAAAATCACTAAGATAACTTTGTGTCGTTCGGTGACTTCATACGGTCCGCGTTGGCCAATGTTTGAACTGACGACACGGTAG
>QHXH01000173.1:0-2198 GCA_003222855.1 Acidobacteriota bacterium | reverse complement strand
CAATCCTAATTCACCGCAGAGACGCTGAGGTCGCGGAGAATACGCAGAGAAAAACCGAATTAGCCACCACTGACGACACCATTCGCTCACGCAAACGCTACTGACTCTGTTACGATGCTGCGCCGAAATCGCAGAGGTAAACCATGAACCGACTTTCACGGATATTCTTGCTTATCATCGCCCTCGGTTGTGTCGTTGCCACCAACAGATGGCCGGCTACCACAGTCGCACAACAGACACCTACGACCATAACCATAGCCGGTCTGCACGAGCGCGTCACCGTTCGGCGCGACGAACGCGGCATCCCTTATATCGAAGCGGCGAACAACGACGATCTCTATTTTGCGCAGGGGTATATCACTGCGACTGATCGTCTCTGGCAGATGGATTTGCTGCGCCGCAATGTGCGCGGCGAGTTGGCCGAGATTTTCGGCGAGGGCGCCTTAGGTGAAGACAAGCGCCATCGAACCTTCGGGTTTGCCCAGGTCGTCGATGAAACTGCCAGGCATTTGCCGCCGAACCTGAACAACGCGATGACGGCTTATGCCAACGGCGTGAATGCCTTCATTGATTCGCTGACCGACCAAACAACCCCAATTGAGTTTCGCATCCTGCAATACAAGCCAAGACATTGGGCGGTGGCTGATTCGCTCGCCGTGGGAAAACTTTTGGCGGAATATCTTTCGAACAGTTGGCAGCTCGACGTGATGCGCGGCGCGATGATGAGCTTGCCGAAAGAGAAGCGTGAGGCGTTGCTGCCTGAGACGTCACCGCTCGACGTAATCGTGGTTGGATCGGATCAACGAGCTGGGAGCGCAGGCCTGGGTACGCAGGCCTCTGGCTTGCCCTCATCTACGACACTGGATCTCGCTCTGCTCCAACAGCTCAGCGCTTCGCTTCAAAGCCAGCGCGAATCATTCGAGCGGCTCGGTCTTAACCCGGCAAACCTCGAAACATTTCAAGCGAGCAATAACTGGGTTGTCTCAGGAAAGCGCACCGCTTCGGGAAAGCCCCTGCTGGCTAACGACCCGCACATTCCCGCAGCGGCGCCCGGCATCTGGTATCAGACGGAATTGACCGTGCCGGGAATGCATGTTGCGGGGGTGACTTTCCCGGGCGCTCCCGGCATCGTGCTGGGCCATAACGACTACATTGCGTGGGGCGCGACGAACCTGGGACCGGACGTGCAGGACGTCTATATCGAAAAATTCGATAAGGACAATCCGAATCGTTACCTCACTCCTTCCGGTTGGCGCGACGCTGAAGTACGTCACGAACAGATCAAAGTGCGCAAGAGCCCGATCGATCCCTCAAGCGTTGTCACGCAAACTCTGGATGTGACGGTTACGCGCCACGGGCCGATCATTCTTGAGAAGGACGGAGTGCGTTATGCGCTGCGTTGGCCCGCGCTTGATCCGGCGACACTTGAGTCTGCCGGGATATTCGACGCGAACGGCGCGCGCAATTGGAAAGAATTCACTGAGGCGATGAGTCATTACAGTGGGCCGACGCAAAATTTTGTATACGCCGATGTCGATGGCCACATCGGTTATTACGGCGCCGGCCGGATTCCGATTCGCAAGAGCGGCGATGGCAGCGTTCCTTACGACGGTTCGACTGATGACGGCGAATGGACCTCATATATTCCGTTCGACAAGCTGCCGCACAGTTTTGATCCACCCTCGGGAATCATCGTGACGGCGAATCAAAGAGTAGTTGGTCCCGATTACCAATATTTCCTGAGCCACAACTGGGCACCGCCCTATCGTGCGCGGCGAATTTTCGATCTGTTATCGGCAAAACCAAAATTGACGACCGACGATTTTCGCAAAATACAGGGCGACGTCTATTCGATCGCCAACGTCACCTTCGCGCGCGCCGCGGCAAAGACTCTGAAATCAGTGTCTGGGAGCGCAGGCATCCTGCCTGCATCTCTCATCAGCGATCTCGAAACCTGGGACGGCATGCTCACTGCTGACTCGCACTTCGCGCCTGTCGTCACGCAAATGCGCGGCGCTTTTCGCCAGCGAATTCTGAATGCGGCGCTTGGCCCCGATCTCGCAAAGACTTACACCTGGTCGCAAGCCGAAGTGCTTATCGATCGCATTGCCACTGAGCAGCCGCGCGAATGGTTGCCGAAAGAGTTTTCGAGTTATGCCGATCTGTTTCGCGCCTCGTACGACGACGCACGACAAACC
>QHXH01000172.1 GCA_003222855.1 Acidobacteriota bacterium | reverse complement strand
CGACTCAACTGGTTAAGGAAACAAAGAACATCAATTTCAGCGTGACTGTCGCGTCACCCGAGCGAGGCATTCACCGTCAGACGGCGCTGACTGCCGCTGAAGCAATTGTAGCCATTAGTAAAAGTAGTCCTGGTGGTGAAGGCAATTTTCGTTTCACCGCCGCGGCAAACTGTCTCGCCGGTACGCCATTCTTTCCGGTTGCCTATCATCAGGGTGCGCTGGCATTCAGCATCGGTTTGGAATCACCCGGTCTCCTGCAGGAAGCATTTCGCGACTCCAAAGACATCGAAGACGCCAAAGCAAAACTCAAAACTCTATTAGAGTCGGAACTCCGCCCAGTCGAAAGGCTGGCGTTGGAAATTGCTCGCGACGATCATCGTGAGTATCGGGGGATAGACGTCTCGCCGGCCCCGGCAAAGGACCGGAGCATCGGCGCGGCTATCGAGGCCCTTACGAGAGTTCCATTTGGGAGCGCCTCAACTTTGGCTGCATGCGCGGCAATTACGGATGTGCTGAAAAGTTTGAGTATCAAGACGTGCGGCTATTCCGGTCTGATGCTGCCCGTGCTTGAAGATCCGGTGCTGGCCCAGCGCGCCGCCGAAGGGCGATACAGTGTTCGCGAGCTGCTGCTCTATTCGAGCGTGTGCGGCACTGGTCTTGATGTGGTTCCCCTGGCCGGTGACACTCCGGCGAAAGAACTCGCCGGACTCATTAGCGATGTCGCGGCGCTCTCAACCAAACTACACAAGCCCCTTTCCGCTCGACTCTTTTTAATTCCGGGAAAGAAAGCCGGCGACCGCGCCGAATTCAATAATCCATTTCTGACCAGCTCGGTCGTCATGAAACTGAATTGAGGATCGGGCCGCTAAAGCGCGACGAGACTTGAGTTGAGCAAGGTAATCACAATTTCTGATCTTCAGATTCCGCCGATTGGTCTAGCCTCGTTCACGAGGCTTTCGCGAAGCGTTGTTAGACCGGCGCTTGTAGCGCCGGGTCACCTGCGGCAACAACATACTTAGCGCGCTTCAGCGTGCTTACATGAATCGCCTTAGCATCTGTCTAAGCCA
Organism: Acidobacteriota bacterium; assembly: GCA_003222855.1. Lineage (GTDB taxonomy): Bacteria > Acidobacteriota > Blastocatellia > Pyrinomonadales > Pyrinomonadaceae > UBA11740. Next base: position 901 of record QHXH01000172.1, on the reverse strand, counting down.
TCGGTAAGCCCGTTGAAACGGGCTAACTCAATTTAAATTGCGCATCGTCAAGACCCAGCCGTAAAACGACTGGTCTAGCGACCCTGTGGGAAAGCCGCGTGAACGCGGCTGGAAAGCCTTTCATTTCGCGCGTCGCGACCCGCGCAGAGCGTGTGATAACAATCAAATGTTATTCAGAATCGAAAGCGCGGTGCCTTCAAAGATGCGGCGCTTTTCTTCGTCAGGAATATCGAGTTGCTCAATCGATGAAACCGCGCGATCGATCGAGCCCAGCAGGTGCGGATAGTCGCTGCCCATTACCATGTGATCCGCGCCCATCATGTTGCGCACCATCCGGAGCATGTGCGGATTGAAATTTACCGTATCGTAATAAAGTCGCTTTAGATAGGTGCTCGGAAGTTCATCGATCTTCGCGCGGCACTCGACAAAATCTCGCCAGCCATTGTCCATCCGTTCCATCAGATAAGGCACGGCGCCGCCGAGATGGGCGACGATCCAACGAATGTCGGGAAAGTCTTTCAGCATTCCATCAAAGCACATGCGCGCCACCGCCAGCGTCGTATCAAACATGAAACCAACAATTGGCCCAAGCACGTATTCGCGAAACGGATCAGTGTTTGCGGGCAGCATCGGATGTAGCAGGATGCAGAGCTTCATGCGATTTGCCTCGGCGAAGAACGGTCGATATTCGGGAGAGGTCAGCGGCTTGCCGCCAATGTTGCTCAACAAAATCACGCCGTTCAGCTTCAATTCATCGATCGCGCGATGAAGTTCTTTCAAAGCCGCGTGCGTGTCATCCATCGGAATCGAGGCAAACGCTTTGAAGCGCGCGGGATATTGCGCAATTAATTCAGCGTACGAGTCGTTGACCATGCGCGCGATTTCCGGTTGATGTGCCGCG
>QHXH01000171.1 GCA_003222855.1 Acidobacteriota bacterium | reverse complement strand
ACTCATCAGGTGGACCTTTGTGTCTTTTCGTGATTCCTGGTTCGTGTGATTTCGTGGTTTGGTTCTCGTGATTCATCTGCAAAGCAAACCACGAAAAAACACGAATACGAGACCAATCCACACGAAGGCCGCAAGGCGATGAGTCAAGTATATTATTGCCGTTTCAACGGCTTTCCTTCTTAGTTTGGCCGAAAGCCGTTGAAACGGCTGCTCGGCCTGCACAAGGTCTACCGATCACCGGGCTGAAGCCGCGGTGTGAATCAGAAGGCCCAGCATCAGCACCCAAACCCAGCGCCGCTTAGTTAATAATCGTCAATCCCGACAAACCACGCGCACCGAACATTTGATTGATCGGGGTCTTTCCACCCAGCGTCGTCTGCGCCAAATCGATTTCCATCAGCACGCGCATCTCAGGCCGGCCAATCTGATCGGCAAGCGTGCGCGCCCGATCGAAATCAATCCGCCCCAACGCCGCCAGTATTTGATCGAGCGAACTGACCATGTTCCCGAGGTTGTTCGCGCCCGGCATCATCCACTCGCCGTCTTTCAGATAATGAAAATCGATTCCATCCAACACCACCGCGGCGGCAACCAACTCGTTCAATCGAACGACCACCGGTTGCAGGATCGCAAAAGCCGCATCCGTATCCAGACGCATGTAGGCTTGCGCGAGACGCAACTGCGCAGTTAGCTCGGCGGCCGATTGCGGAGTGGACGCGAGGACTGCCTTCGCTTCGTTTAGCAACTCCAAAGCTGATTTCTTGTCACCACCGCTGTTCGTGATCGTGTTGGCGGCTTGTATTAGGATCTCGATCTTGCGATTGATTGTGTTTGCTTTTTCAGCGAGGCGCCGCGCTTCAATGACTTTATTGTCGCCTTCAGCAGCTCTGGCGGCTTGATTGTCGATTTGGTCAGTGACCTGCCGGCGCTGAACGGGATCGGCGATCTTGTCGGCGATCTCCCTGGCGCGCGCGGTGTCGCCGCTGTTGACGGCCTTCCAGGCGGCATTCTGATAGAGCATATTTTGGAATTCGGGCGGATATTTTGACGCCAACGCCAGCATGTCGTCGACGGTACCTTTCTCGCTGATCCGGCGCATCTCCTGATACATCCTGGCCGAAGGATCCAGTGTGTGTTCGACGCCTTGTGACCATTCACGTAACTCGGCTGCCCGCGTGGGCGCATACTTATCAACCAGCGGTATGATTCTTTCAATCTGGTAATACATATTCTGCGCGAGGTTCATTCCTTGTTGCGTCTGTCGATTGCTGGTGAGGATGTAGCTCAGCATAGACGTTAACAGATCGCGATAAGTGTCTTCGTCGGCTTGCGGCGGCTCAAAAGAAACCAGCAGATTCCATGCGTTGTTGGCGAGCTCGGCGTTGCGGCTGACATTGTCATCCTTAATTCGTCCCACGATCTCCTTGTACAAGCTCTGTGCGGATTTCGCGTCCTTTTGATAAAGCGTCGGCAGAAAGGCAATGACGTTCCACGAAACACCTCGCGACAGACTTGTGCGCGCCAGCTTAAGCGCGGCCGCCGGATCTTTTGCGGCAATTACGTTCGCCAACATCATCCGCCATAGCGAGGACGATTGTCGGTTTGCAGCCGCGTCTGCTGCAGAGCGCTGATCGCCAAGTCCGCATCGTGAGGTGCAATCCTCATCACGAGTTCCTGCCGCGAGAATGTGATGCGTTGCATTTCCTGATAAACATCCGGGTCGCTGTAATCCAGATCCGATATTTGATTCGTTAATTGCGTGAGCGCAGCAGTGAAGAGCGTGCGGGCGCGCTTCTCGTCCCTGACCCACAACAGATCAGCAACCTCTGATTCAGCTCGGATGCGATTCGCGGATGCATGAAGATTTAATACCTGCTCAGAGAGTGTCTCGACCAGGTCGAGCGCTTTCTTTTCCGTTTCAGGATTAAGCTTTGGCGGTTGCGAACTTTCAGGCGGTCGCGGAACATCCGTTATGAACTGACCTTGCGTTATCTGCGCCTGGCCAATGCTGAATCCGAGGAAGACGATTAGAGTTAGCAGGAGTGCGCTGGGACGGAGCATGTTTAACTTCCTTTCCGAAGAGGGTCGAAGTAAACGTGGATGACCTGTTTTTTGAGAACGCCTGACTGATGTAGTCTTGCACGCCCGCTTGATTGGCGCGACTGATTATGAGCTGCTGGTTTACGCCGCCTTCTTGGAAGCCCGATCAAGCGCGGACGTTTCCCCGAACGCGGTAAAATAATCGGCTTCTCCATGATTTGACGCCGCACTTTGAGTATTGTTCCGTAAATTACTAGACTTAAACCGATGCCTGACCCCCAAACGAACGCGATTCTCGATCGAGTGCTCGCCGGCGCACGGTTGACGGCCGGGGACTGCACCGAACTATTGGAATCTCACGACATCGCGGCCATCGGAGCCGCCGCGGATGAGATTCGTCAGCGTCGTCACCCCGACAATATCGTCACCTACATCATCGATCGCAACATCAATTACACGAACGTCTGCAACGTCGTCTGTACATTCTGCGCATTCTATCGCCGGCCCGGCGCGCCGGACACCTATGTGCGGACGATGGATGAGATTTGCGAAAAGATCGACGAGACGATCGCGCTCGGCGGCACCGGTGTGTTGATGCAGGGCGGATTGCACCCTGATTTTGGCGTCGAGTGGTATGAAGATCTTTTGCGCACGTTGAGCGCAAAGTATCCCGGCTTTCAATTGCATTGTTTCTCGCCGCCTGAGATTCACAATCTCCATCTCATCTCCGGCCTTGACTATGAACCCATCATGCAGCGTTTGAAAGATGCAGGACTGTACAGTCTGCCGGGCGGCGGCGCGGAAATTCTCGACGACGAAGTGCGCAAGCGCGTCGCGACCAAGTGCACGACCGATGAATGGCTCGATGTCATGCGGGCCGTGCATAAAGTCGGTTTGCGATCATCGGCGACGATGATGTTCGGCATCGGCGATCGTGTCGAGCATCGCGTGCGCCACCTGCAACGCATACGCGATTTGCAGGATGAGACCGGTGGCTTCTTTGCCTTCATTCCGTGGACGTTTCAACGCGAGAACACCGCGCTCGGTCGCAAGATCAAAACAGAGCCTACGGGAATTGATTACTTAAAAATGCTCGCCGTTTCAGTGCTGTTTCTCGACAACATCGAAAACTTCCAATCGTCCTGGTTGACGCAGGGTCTGCGTCTGGGCCAGGTTGCTCTGCGCTTTGGCGCGAACGATATGGGCTCGATCATGATCGAAGAAAACGTCGTGTCAGCCGCGGGAGCACACAACCGAGCCGATGAAGAAACTCTGCGTTATCTAATTAGTGAGGCGGGGTTCATTCCCCAACAGCGGGACATTCTTTACCGGCACGTGAATCGCGAATCACCCGAGGCAGCACCGGCAGCGGCTATTGCTTAGGCTGATTTCGCACGGCTTCGCCTGCCGCCAAAATCCGCGAGTCGTCGCAAGCGGTCAGTTTGCTCTTCCTGCTCGTGAGTCTCCACCAACACTGGTTCCAGCTTGGCGGCATTTGCCAACAAACCGCTTCCCTCCGCCGTCGGTTTCACTTTAGCGAGCAATACCCGGGCAATTCTTTTCGGCATCAGCAGGGGTGCGATTGTCGCCGCAGACTCGGCCAGTTGCACGATGTCGCCGCCGCCGCGCCAGTGTTCGCGTACTATCACATCATCGGTGCGATCTATTAAGCGCAGTAGCGTCAGAGAGATTAGAAACAGATCATCGATCTGTCCGACGAACGGAATCATATCCGGAATAAAATCGAACGGAATGATCGCATAGATGACGGCCGCCGCGAGCAGCGCGCGTTCCGTTCGCGGAACGCGTTTGTCGACCATTAACCTGGCGCACAGAATCACCATGTTCGGGAGGAACATGAGCAGATTCTTCATGCGACTCTTGAGTTTGCTCTTCCCCATTTGTTCAGAAGTCTAGCCGACGAAGTTGAGCTGAGCAAGCTTTCCGGCCGCGAGTTCTCATGATAGATTTGCCGTCGTTCTTGCAACTGATCGCCGGCCAATGACAACTGACCACCGAAGTGAATTCTTCCTGAAGGCGAAGACCCGCGCACAGTGATCGCGGCTGGCCTGGCCGTACGTCAGCGGCTCGCGCGAATCACGGTTTTAGGATCTGAAGAAAAGGTGCGCGATGCCGCGCGGCAAGCGGGTGCGGATCTCGGCGGCGTCAATTTAATCGATCATCTCCACGCCGGCGACTTTGACAAGATGGTATCGCTGTTTTATGAGGGGCGCCGCGCCAAAGGTATGACCATCGATGAGGCGCGCACTGCGCTGCGCGATCCCTTGTATTACGGAAACCTGATGGTCCGCGCTGGACGCGCCGATGGATCGGTTGCCGGCGCAACCAACACGACCTCGCATACGGTGCGCGCGGCGTTGCATTGCATTGGCGTGCGGCCAGGATTCAAGTTGGTTTCCAGTTTCTTCCTGATGGCCTTGCGCGATCCATCGATCGGCCATAATGGCGCGATGATCTATGCGGATTGCGGAGTGGTGATCGAGCCGAGCGCGGCGGAACTTGCCGAGATCGCCATCGCTTCCGCCGACTCGTGTCGCGCCTTGCTGGGGGCTGAACCTCGCGTGGCTATGCTCTCGTTTTCTACCAAAGGATCGGCGCGTCATAAACTGATCGACAAAGTGGTGGAAGCAACGCGGACCGTGCGGGCACGCGCGGCGGAGATCGAAATCGATGGCGAACTGCAAGCCGATGCCGCGCTGGTTCCGGCTGTCGCACAGTCGAAGGCACCCGGCTCGCCCGTGGGCGGTCGGGCGAACGTCCTCATCTTTCCCGACCTGCAATCAGGGAATATCGCCTACAAATTGACCGAGCGATTAGCAGGCGCGACCGCGATCGGGCCGATTCTGCAAGGACTTGATCGACCCGCGAATGATCTATCGCGCGGCTGTAAAGCGGAAGATATCGTTGACGCAATCGCAATTACCGCCGTGCAGGCACAGGCGCGAAAAGCCGCGCCTTAGTTTTCTTTGCACCACAGGGCAACGTAAGCGCACCGTCCGCAGCATCCAAACTGCCGTTACAGCCCAATGAGAATGGAGCGAACCTACTTGCGGCTACTGTTGGTCATTCTCGCAGTCTTTTGCGCTTGCTCAATAGGCGCCCACGCGCAAAGCGGCTCGAGACCGTCGCCGTCGCCCACCCCAAAAAGCGAAGACCAGGAACCTATACGCGTATTCACGGAAGAAGTCCGTCTTCCCATCGCCGCGACTGACACTTACGGTCACTATGATCCGACGCTCACGAGTGATGATGTCCTCGTTTTAGAAGACGGTCAGCAGCAGCAAATCAAAAGCATCCAACATCAGCCCGCGAATGTTCTGCTCTTACTTGATGTTGGTAATCAGTTGGGATTGAAAGATACGAATTTGACGCGCGATGTCGCAATGAGGGTGATCAATAGCCTTTTCGCCGGCACTCAAATAGGGGTGATGCAGTTCGCGATGAAGCCGGAGCTGCTGCAAACGTGGACCACCGATAAGTCAGGCATCGTGAGGGTGCTGAAAACGAAAATGATTTCCGGCAAGAGTAGCCGATTGTCGGATGCGATTGCCGCGGCGGCGGAACAATTCAAAGGCACTCCGGCGGGCACGCGTCACATCGTGATCGTCAGCGATGGCGTGGATACGCCCGGGGGAAAAGTCACGATGACAAACGCCTTGAAGCAATTGAATTCAATTCAGGCGAGCGTTCATATTCTCAGCTACACTGTTCTGGCGCGACAGGAATTGGAGACGCAAACCAAGATCTGGAGGCCGGGCGACGGGATCCAACGCGACGGCAATCCGGGAAGTAACCCGGTAGCGAATGGCGATCCGACTCTGCCTCCGACTGCTACGCGAACGCCGACTTTCAAGATTGGATCAATTGATACGGACGTCGCCATGCGACGCAAGCGGAAAGAGTACGAGCGCGCAACGCGCCAAAGCGAAAAGCAGCTTACCGAAATTGCCGAAGAGAGTGGCGGTCGAATTTTCTTGCCGACGAATTCCAACGAACTCTTAGCCCAGGACGAGAGCATTGCCCGCGATATTGGATCGCAGTACGTCGTAACGTATCGGCCTACCCGTCCGTTAGCGGCCGCAAAGCCGGGTGAGTACAGGAAAGTAGAAGTCGCTTCGCGGCGCGTCGGCCTGTACCTGCGAAGCAGACGAGGCTACGTCGTACCGGATAATCAGTAAGAGTGCAGAGTTCAATCTTCCGATTGGCGCAGAGGGCTGAACTATGAACTTTACTAACTTACAGGGGCGCTCAACTTTGACTCGATAGCTTGAGCGACCGGACCCCATTCCGACTCATGCGATTTTCGCATTAGCGACTGACGTCGCAGATCTTCCCAGTCTTCCTGCGGGACCCGATGGAACGCCTCGACAACCTTCGGATCGAATTGACGACCACTCCACTCGTCTAACTCTGCGGCCGCGGCATCGTAAGACCTGCCTCGACGATACACGCGATCGCTGGTGATTGCGTCGAACGCGTCAGCAACCGAAAAGATGCGCGCGCAAATGTCGATATCCTCACTTTGCAATCCGAGCGGATAACCAGAACCATCCCACTTCTCGTGATGCTGAGCGACAACGCGGGCGGCGCCTTCCAGAAACTTAATTCCGCGCAATATCTGCTGCCCATGCACCGGATGCTCGCGCATTCGTTCCCACTCTTCATCAGTGAGCTTCGCAGGCTTGCGAAGAATTGCGTCCGGAACTCCGATCTTTCCGATGTCATGTAACAGCGAGCCGAATTCGAGCGCTTTCATCTGCGGACTGGTCAATCCGTATTCTCGCCCCAGACGCAAACTAAACGTAACCACGCGTTCCGAGTGACCGTGTGTTTCCGCATCGCGCGTTTCGAGTGCGGCAGTTAATGCCTTCAGCGTCGAGCGGTATGCGTTTTCAAGAGAGCCCAGCGCTTCATCCAGTTCAGCGGTCCGTTGGGCGACTAATTCTTCAAGCTGCGTTTCATAACGGTGCTTGGCAACGATGAGTTCGTGATGGTTCAGCGCGCGCGAAACGGCAGCTTCCGCTTGTCGCAGATCGAAGGGCTTCATTAGATAATCGAACGCGCCTAATCGCAGGGCGTTGATAGCACTTTCGATCGTTTGCATGCCGCTGATCATGACTATGACCGTGTCCGGCGAGATCACTTTCACATGAGGAATCATTTCCAGACCGCTCATGCCGCTCATCGTGATATCGCTGATTACAAGCTGATAGTCATGGGCGCGTAACTGTGTAAGTGCTTCTTCGGCGGATGCAGCTTCGCCGCAGTCGTAGGTGTCGCCCAATAGATCGCGAAGCACGCCGCGCACTTCGGCTTCGTCATCGACAATTAGCAGCTGAGGTTTGGAATTGGCGTCGCTCATATGCAACCGATCGAGAAATTGTTCCCGAAACGAAAAAATGCAGGAGGTAAAAAGAGACTGGAATGACACCGGGTGTTGACCGGCAAAGCCATTGTACAACGTTGCTACTGAATTGGCAAACATTCTTTTA
>QHXH01000296.1 GCA_003222855.1 Acidobacteriota bacterium | reverse complement strand
TGCTCGCACAAAGAGGCAATCGAGATGTCCTTCACGATCACCATCTCGTCATGCTTGTTTCCGGACAAAGCAACGATATGTTCGGCTGCGTCTTCATGCATGCCCGCAGTCAGCTCCACATACATTTCCGCCACCCGTTTTGGCGTATCGACCAGCCCTTCACGATTGGGATCTTCGCCGATGCCTTCGAGGATCAATTTGACGCCGCTCGCAATTCGACTCAGATCAACTAAAGAGGTTCGATGACCCTTCTGCTTTTTCCTTTTGCTGCCGGTGACTTTTGTGCTCATCAATGGTTTTACCCACCCGCTACCGCAGTTGGTACTGACCTCATCTCCATTAACAACTCGCTACTTCGGCTGGTGCTGAGTCAAGTACGCCTGTCGTGCTGCTTCCTGAACTTCGCGAAGCGGCACGTTTGCTGCTGTTGCCGCTGCGCGACATTGATCGAATTCAGGCATCGCGTTCACATTACCGTTAGTTCCCCGCGCAACTTTAACATCGATCGCGCCGAATTGAGCGCCGCTGAACTTCATAGCTCCGCGCACCGATCGTTGTCGTTTCCGCAAACAACATTTCGAGGAACTTTTCGCGATCACGCGGCCGGCAAAGAATTGAAATCAAGCTGCCGGGACGATTCTTCTTCATCTGCGTCTGCGTGAGATAGCAATCGAGCGCTCCCAACTCGAAAGCGCGATCCATCACATAGCCAAAAAGCTGCGGCGACATGTCATCGATGTTCGTTTCGATCATTAAGAGAATTTCGTCGGTATTCGCGACCGTTTCAGTCTCACCGACGAGCACGCGCAGGGCATTCGGAAATCCTCCCGGGTCACGCGAGCCGGCGCCATAGCCCGTTCCCGAGATCTTCATCGGGGGAATATTCTCAAATCGCTCGCAGACCGAAGTGATGATCGCGGCGCCCGTCGGCGTAACGAATTCGCCTTCCACATCGCCCGCATAAATTGGTTTATCTCTTAACAATTCGGCAACGGCCGGCGGCGGAATCGGAAAGCGCCCGTGGGCCATCCGGGCCATGCCAAAACCAACGCGCAGCGGCGATGAAATAAAGTGTTCAATGCCCAGCAGTTCAAAACCAATCGCCGCGCCGCACACGTCGATGATCGCGTCGATCGCTCCGACTTCATGAAAGTGAATCTTCTCAACCGGCTCGTTATGCACCCGGCTCTCGGCTTCGGCGAGGCGCGAAAAGATAAGCACCGCCTGTTCTTTCACACTTTGCTTCAGCTGCGATTGATAAATGATCTTCAGGATGTCGTTCAGATGTCGATGCTTATGTTCGTGCGCCGTCTGCACCCGGGCATATGTTGCGCTGATGCCGGAACGATCGACAGTCTCGAAGTCAATCTTCCATCCGGCAAGGCCGAGCAGTTGCAACTGATCGATTAGCGCGCGCGGCTCAACGCCGGCCGCGACTAACGCGCCCAGAATCATGTCGCCACTCGCGCCGGCAAAACAATCAAAGTAGAGAGTCTTCATAAAATCCTTAGCCACAAAAAGGCACAAAACTAGTCAAACCGCGAATATTTTCACTGGTATCTTCGTCTGACCTTTGCGCAGCTTTGCGTCTTTGCGTCTTTGCGTGAGATGACTTTTCATTAGGACACTTCACGCAAAGGCGCAGAGCCCGCAAAGAAAACCGCAAAGTAGGACGCCGCTAAAATCCTGGTTGCAGCCTTCAGTAAGGGCAGGGGCGATCGCAGCTAGGTGATGCTGACGAGTTCGTGGCGGACTTCGGGCTTTGCAGTTGGACCTTCGGCGAGCAACTTTTCTGTTTCCTTTACGAACGCGTCAACAATGTCTTCGCCGGCGACCTTGCGCATCGGCACGCCGTCTTTGAAGATCATGCCGACGCCGCGGCCGAAGGTGATGCCAAGTTGTGAATCGTGAGCTTCGCCGGGCCCGTTAACGGCGCATCCCATGATCGAAAGATGAAGAGGTTCCTGGACGTGCGCGAGACGTCTTTCGATCTCAGTGACGATCTCGACAAAGTTATCAACGTCGAGCCGCCCGCAAGTGGGACACGCGACGACAGTCACGCCGCGCGTTCGCAAGCCGAGCGACTTTACGATTTCCCAGGCGACGCGCACTTCTTCCTGCGGTTCTGCCGCCAACGAGACGCGAATCGTGTCGCCAATGCCTTCGTGCAGCAGGATTCCGAGACCGATCGAGGATTTGATTGTGCCGGTGAAAGCCGTGCCGGCCTCTGTCACGCCCAGGTGAAATGGATAGTCAACCTTCTCGGCGAGCAAACGGTAAGCAGCAACCGTGCGCTGAACGTCAGAGGCCTTCAGAGAAATAATGATGTCGGTAAAGTCGAGATCCTCGAGAATCTGAATGTGGCGCATGGCCGATTCGACCATCGCTTCGGGCGTGGCGGTCCCGTACTTCTTCAGCAGATCCTTCTCCAGCGAACCACCGTTGACGCCGATGCGAATCGGAACTTTCTGCGCCTGCGCCGCGCGCACGACTTCGACGATCCGTTCGTGCTTGCCGATGTTGCCGGGATTCAAACGCAGCTTATCGATGCCGGCTTCGAGCGCCAGCAGCGCCAGCTTGTAATGAAAGTGAATGTCTGCGACCAGCGGAACTTCCGGCACTCGTTTTCGAATTTCCTTGAGCGCGATTGCAGCGTCGTTGTCCGGGACGGCGAGTCGCACGATCTCGCAACCCGCGGTGACCATCTCTTCAATCTGCTTTACTGTCTCATCGACGTTGGCGGTGTCAGTTTTCGTCATTGACTGAATGACAACTGGCGCGCCGCCGCCGATTTGCACGTGCTTGATTTGAACTGGTCGAGATTTGCGCATAAACAATTTTCGCGCGTGTCAGAAGCCCAACCGTCAGGGAGGGCATCTCACTAAGCGAGCCCTTGCTGACGCGCGGGCTTCTGACACGATATCACTTCCCTGGCGTGGCCGGCGCTGGTGAAGCCGCTGGTGCATTGCTTCCGCCGCCACTGCGTGAAATCGACACCTGCTTAAGGATGTCATTTGTAATCACAAACACCATCAGCAGAATTACAAAGACGAAACCAACCTGTTGAATGCGTTCACGCACGCGCATAGAAATCGTCAGGCCGACGATCGCCAGCGCGCCTTCGATCAGCAACAGAAAGATCGCGCCACCGTCGAGCACGGGAATCGGCAACAGATTGAAAACTCCCAGGTTCAAACTCAAAAAGGCGAGCATGGTGAAGATCCCGGCCCAGCCCAACTCTGAAACAACTCGCGAAGATTCTCTGGCGATTCCTATCGGACCTGAGAGCGTATTGCGCACGGAGCGCTTGCCTTGAAAAACCTGGCCCAACGCCTTGGCCGTCAGTCGCAGAATCCGAACATTTGAGTCAACCGCGTAGCGTGCTGCGGGCACCGGGCCGACCCGGACCAGGGGAACCTTTTGGCCTATGTGAACACCGATGATCTGCTCTCCCGGCGGGATTTTGACTGTAACTCGTAACGGCTGGCCTCGTCGATCAATGTCCATCGGCAGAGGTTCGGTTTTGTGCGCGCGGATGTACTGAACAACCTGTTCGGAGCTCGTGGCCGGCTGACCACCGATAGCCGCGACGTGATCGCCGCCGCGCAGCCCAGCCGCATCGGCAGGGCTTCCCGGAGTGACATCGGCAATCACTACCAACACGTGGCCATAATCCGGTATGAATTCCAGGTCACCCGCCGTCTCGCCGTCGATCGTCAGCGGCTTTGGCTTAATCGTCAGATT
>QHXH01000295.1 GCA_003222855.1 Acidobacteriota bacterium | reverse complement strand
AGCCACTGCGATTGTGCGAATGACGCGCGAGGCGAAGCCGCGACATTCGCATTCGCGCCTGCAAACAGATGACGAATTAACTGCGGAAGCAGTCTATCGCGCGGGGCTCGAAGGCGACGAACTTGCGCTGGAAGTGTTTCGGCGTATGGGTGTCTATCTCGGCGTCGGTCTCGCAAATCTGATCAATATTCTGAATCCGGAGATGATTGTGATTGGCGGTGGCGTCGTAAACGCGTGGGACTTATTTGAGAAAGACATGAATCGTCAAGTAGCTGAGCGCGCGTTTCCGCAGCCGGCAGATCAGGTGAAAATTGTGCCCGCTGAATGCGGCGATGATGCGGGGTTGCTGGGCGCGGCGAAGCTGGCGTTCTGCGCTGAGAAAATTTAGCGAAGCGCTCAAAATACCAGGTATTTTGCCTCGAGTGCGGACTGTCCGCGGCTCTGTTGCTCGAAACCAGGGACAAGCCCGGCGTCTAAACGAAGCGTTGAGGGGTTTTATTATATGAAGAAATGTTTCATGGTTTTGTTTAGCCTCTGTTGCTTTGGCCTGGGTCAAGCGCAAGAGATCGACGTTACCCGGCTGGAAAAGATCGGATCGGTAACAGGATTGATCAAAACAGAGAGGGGAATCACGCTTAACTGCGGCGATAATTCGCAGGTTCAAGTTACCGTGCTCGCGCCGGATCTGATTCGTATTCGCGCTTCTTTCGCGAAGCCCGTCCCCGCGAAGGACCACTCGTGGGCAATCGCGAAGGATGATTGGCAGATTCCTTTGTGGACCATCAGCGAAACGAAGAATGCAATCACAATCGCGACTTCAGAAATCGAAGCTGTCATCGAACGCTCGCCCTTGCTGATCGATTTTCGCGACGCGCACACACATCAAACTATCAACGCCGACGAGCAGCCGATGGCATATGACGCGAAAGCCGTGCTGGCGCCAATCATGTTCGATCCGAGCGCCGGCCAATTCGTAACGGCGGCAAAGAAGCTCGGGTTCGATGAACACTTCTATGGTCTTGGCGAGAAGGCAGCTCCGCTGGACAAGCGCCGCGGCTTTTTCGTTAACTGGAATTCAGATACTCCTGGCTATACTGTGGGCCGCGATCCAATCTATCAAACAATTCCGTTTTATCTCGGCTTGCAAAAGGGCGCCGCCTACGGAATCTTTTTTGATAACAGTTATCGCAGCTATTTCGATTTTGGCCGGCTCTCGCAGGAACGCACCTGGTTCGGCGCGGAAGGCGGCGAGCTGAACTACTATTTCTTCTATGGTCCTTCCATCAAAAAGATCGTAAGCCGATATGCTGATCTCACTGGGCACATGCCGTTGGTGCCGTTGTGGGCCCTTGGCGTTCAGCAGTGCCGCTATAGTTACTATCCTGAATCCGTCGTCGACGAAGTCGTGCGCCAGTATCGCGAGCACGACCTCCCGCTGGACGTGATCTATTTGGATATTCATTACATGAACGGTTATCGCGTCTTCACGTTCGACCCGAAACGCTTTCCTGATCCGAAGGGTTTGATCGACAGGTTGAGTAAACAAGGCGTGAAGACTGTTGTGATCGTCGATCCCGGCGTGAAGTATCAGCCGTCTATGGCGGATGCGCCTGCCATCAATTCATCGAAGCCGGAGCTCCAGCCGCAGGACCAGCGTTACTACGTTTTCGATCAGGGGCTGGTTGGGAAATATTTTCAGCACCGTACAACCGATCAACTATTTATTCCGAGGGTTTGGCCCGGGGACAGCACCTTCGTTGATTTCACATCGCCCCAGGCCCGGCGTTGGTGGGGAGATCTTCATCGCGCCTACACGGACAACGGAGTCGCCGGGATCTGGAACGACATGAACGAGCCGGCAGATTTTATCGATCAGACCGGCAAGAACCAAATGGACGTGGTAAGTTACGATGAAGGCGAGAACTCGACCCACGCTAAGAATCGTAATGTCTTCGCGCTGCTGATGGCGCGCGCGACCTATGAAGGTCTCGCGCGTTTGCAGCCCGACCGGCGCCCGTTTGTCATAACGCGTGCCGGCTACGCAGGCATTCAGCGTTACTCGACGATGTGGACGGGCGATACGAATAGCACCTGGGACTCATTAGCTTTGAATGTGCCGATGTTTACGACGCTTGGTCTGTCTGGCGAACCTTTCGTCGGCAGCGACGTTGGCGGATTCATCGGTCGCGCGACCGGGGAGTTGCTGGTGCGTTCATACCAGGTAGGGTTTCTCGCGCCGTTTTTTCGCAATCATCACGCCATCGACGGATACGATCAGGAACCGTGGCGCTTTGGTAAATACTACGAAGATATCATCCGAAGATATTTGAAGCTGCGATATCAACTGCTTCCGTTTCTTTATACAACTCTCGAAGAGGCGCACCGAACCGGCGTGCCGCTGTTCCGGCCGCTGATGCTCAATTATCAAGACGATCCGAACACATACAACCTTGATGATGAGTTCATGATCGGTGAAGACTTACTGGTAGCGCCGATTGTGAAACCCGACGTGACTTCGCGTCTCGTATATCT
>QHXH01000099.1 GCA_003222855.1 Acidobacteriota bacterium | reverse complement strand
GTACTTGCAACGGTGTCGCACATCGGCGGGCCCGGCGACTGAACACACTTGATGCTACGGCGAATTAACATCAGTGCGGCGTCTATCGTGTTCGTTTGTTTCTTTCTGCCGTGGGAACAGTTAAGTTGCGGCGGCGCTAAGGACACGCTGAACGGTCTGGATCTGGCACGTCATGATCATCCGTTACTCTGGTTAGTTCCGCTGCTGATGCTGGCGGTTCTGGTGGTGGGACTTGTTCGTCGCCGAGGCGAAAACATCCGATCGTTTTCAATCGTAAGTATCGTCTCGGGCGGCGTTGTCGCTTATTTGATGAACGATGAGCGGCTCCGCGTGCATAACGAATCAGGCATTATTTCTGCCCAGCTTACCGGATGGTTTTGGTTGGCGTTGCTGTCGTCACTGGCGATGATAATCACATCGCTGGCGATGCTGCTGAAGAGGCGACGGGCGCCTTAGGACTCGGCCATGGTTCTTTCTCTAAAATCAGAAAGGCTGAAGCGCTACAAAGATATTGTCGCGTTGCTGGTTAAGTACGGTCGGTCGGATTTTGTCAACCAGGCTGATCTAACTTCCGCTGAGCGGCTATCCCGCAAACAAACCTCAACAGCTGACGAGAAGGCACATGAGCTCGCTGCCGATTTGGAAGCGCTGGGCCCGACTTTTATCAAACTGGGTCAACTTCTTTCGACGCGCGGCGATCTCCTGCCTGAGCCATACCTTGAAGCACTCGCGCGATTGCAGGATCAGATCGAGCCGTTCCCTTATGAAGAAGTCGAGCGAATCGTCTCATCCGAACTGGGCGGCAGAATTTCGAAACTCTTTATTGACTTTAATACTGAACCAGCGGCGGCGGCTTCGCTGGCCCAGGTGCATCGCGCAACCATGCGCGACGGTCGCGCTGTGGTAGTAAAGGTGCAGCGGCCCAATATTCGCGAGCAAATCGTTGAAGATCTCGAAGCGCTTGCTCAAGTCGCGGAGTTTGTCGACGCGCACACGGAAATCGGCAAGCGCTATGAATTCACAAACATGCTCGCAGATCTGCGCAGCAGTCTTTTGCACGAATTGGATTTTCAACGTGAGGCAGGAAACTTGCATAAATTGCGTAAGAGTTTACGCGAGTTTGAAAACCTGGTTATTCCTGAGCCGGTAGACGACTACACGACGTCCCGCGTAATCACGATGGATTACATTCCGGGAAAGAAGATTACCGACGTCAGCCCGCTTCGTTTGATGGAATTGGATACGCGCGAGTTAGCGGAAGAGATTTTTCGTGCTTATCTCAAACAACTTCTCGTCGACGGGTTCTTCCACGCCGATCCGCATCCGGGCAATGTATTCATCACCGATGACGATCGCATCGGGTTACTTGATTTGGGCATGGTCGCTCATATTGCCGGCAATTTTCGCGAAAACCTGCTGCGGCTGCTACTGGCGATAAGTGAGGGCCGGGGCGATGAAGCGGCCGACGTGTCCATTAAGATGGGCGAACCAAAGCCCAATTTTGATAAGCATGATTTCGAACATCGCACCGCGCAGTTGGTGGCGCAACATGAGGACGCTGCCCTCGAGCAGATTCATGCCGGCAAGGTGGTATTGGAGATTCAGCGAAATGCCGCGGAGTGCTGGTTCCGATTGCCTCCAGAGTTCACCATGATCTCCAAAGCGATGATGAATCTGGATCGCGTAGTCTACGTGCTCGATCCAACCTTCGATCCGAACGCGGTAATTCGGCACGAAGCTACAAACATCATGGTGCGCCAGGTCGTGCAGAGTATCGAGCCGGGCTCGATCCTGGCGCGCGCCATCGAAGTCAAGGAATTTATCGAGAAACTGCCGACGCGCGTGAACAAGATTCTTGACGTGATTGGCAATAACGAACTGAAAATCGGCGTGGACGCGATCGATGAGAAGGTGGTGCTCGACGGGCTTCAGAAAGTCGCGAACCGGATCACGCTCGGGCTGGTGCTGGCGGCTTTGATCATAGGCGCCGCATTAATGATGCGCGTCGAGACTTCCTTCCGCATTTTTGGTTATCCGGGACTGCCTACAATCTTCTTTCTTTTGGCCGCATTTGCGGGAATAATCCTCGTCCTCAGCATCGTGATAACTGACGAAAAGCCTAAGAAAAAGACAGGTGATGAGTAACAACCGGGCCCGCAAATCCTTTGAGTATCCCAGCCGGCGATAGAATCCGGTTTGCAACCATTGGCTAAATCAGGCATCATAGTTACGTTAATCCTTCTCTCGCGCATCAACGGTGATGCGCCCCGCGCACAAAACGATTAGCGCCGGACGTTTGGATAGTTCGAGAGCAGGCTTGTTAAAAACTTCCGAAGCCGCTCTTTTCGAAAGAGCATCCGAACCAGGTCCTTCGATCGCTACCGTTTCGCCGAAGCCAATCCGATTCGCAGCTTCTTTTCATTCCCTAACGGGGAAAGGCTAATTTTATATGTCAACTAAACTCTATATTGGAAACCTCGCTTTCCAAACGACCAGTCAGGAGCTGCAGGAATTGTTTGCCCAAGCCGGTACCGTTGAATCAGCGAGTGTCGTTGAAGACCGCATGACCGGACGTTCGCGAGGGTTCGCCTTCGTGGAAATGTCCACCAAAGAAGAAGCCACCGCTGCCATCGATCAATTCAATGGCAAGGAATTGGGTGGCCGCGCTTTGAAAGTCAACGAAGCCAAGCCGCGCGAGAATCGCGCCGGCGGCGGCGGTGGTCGTGGCTTCGGCGGAAATCGCGGAGGCGGCGGTTACGGCGGTAATCGCAATGGCGGTGGCGGCGGTCGTGGCAACAGTTACGGCGGCGGCAATCGTGAACCGCGCTGGTAGTAACCAGCGAGGGTGAGTGGCAGGCAGTTCTTTTGTGTCTCCCCGCGATCTGGCGCGTGAGCGCTAATCATGGCGGACACGAAAGGCTGCGCTGCTCAGGAAACTAAATAGCGACGATTCATTTTCGTTGCGCTAACCAAAGGAGTATATGGATTTTTCTCAACTGGGACTCGCACCCGCGCAACTGAGCGCCTGCCAGTCTCTCGGATATAACGAACCGACACCAATTCAGCGACAGGCGATTCCTGTCATCCTCAGCGGCCGAGACGTAATCGGCTGTGCCGAAACCGGCACCGGCAAGACGGCCGCATTTCTACTTCCCATTCTTCAAAAGATCAGCGAACGCCCGAGGCCGGGCCTTCGCGTGCTGGTACTGGCGCCGACGCGCGAGCTGGCGCTGCAGATTCAAAAGAATTATGGCGAGCTTAACCGCGTCAAGACCAATCGCAGTGTGATTGCGATCGGCGGCGCGAACATTCGAACACAAATCAGCGAGCTGCGAAGGGGTGCCTGCGTATTGATCGCTACGCCCGGACGGTTGCTCGATCTAACAGAGCGCGGCGCTGTTAATCTTTCAACGATCGAAGTTCTGGTGCTGGACGAAGCAGATCGCATGCTCGACATGGGATTTTTGCCGGCGATTCGGCGCGTGCTGGCGATGCTGCCCACAAAGCGTCAAACGCTTCTGTTTTCGGCAACTATGTCTGCGAGCATCGAACAACTGGCTCGTTCAACGATGAAAGAGCCGACGCTGATCGAAGTGAATCAGCGCGGCCAGGCGGCCACCATGGTTGAGCAGACTGCTTACCATGTAGAGCAGCATTCGAAGACAGCGCTCTTGCTTGAGCTGCTGGAAAAAGAGCGCGAACCATTTGAACGTGTCCTCGTGTTCACCCGGACGCGACGAGGAGCCGAGCGCCTTTCACACATTCTGAAAGCGCGCGATCACAGCGTGAATCGAATTCATGCTGACCGCTCGCAACCCCAGCGTGAAGCAGCGTTGCGCGAATTCAGCGACGGCCGTGCGCGCGTGCTGGTGGCAACCGACATCGCCGCCCGGGGCCTGGATGTCGACGCGGTTTCGCATGTCATCAATTACGACGTGCCCGCTGCGCCGGAAGACTACGTGCATCGCGTGGGCCGCACCGGCAGAGCCGGCAACCAGGGAAAGGCGATCACGATCGTGGCGCCCGTCGATGAGTTGTCGATGCGCGCAATCGAGCGCCTTACCGGACAAGCCGTCAAGCGAGTAGTGCCGGAAGGTTTTGGCGGCGCGCAAGCGCTCACCGCTGCGCCAGCCAAACCGTTTACGGCGATTGTGCGTCCGCGCAGTCATTCAGTCCGTTCGTTTCGTCCACGTCGCGCACGATGACCGATAGTGTCAGACGCCCACGCGTAAGCGAGGGCAACTATCGCTAACTGCCCTCTTCTGACACGCCAGGGCAGGATAGGTTTTAGGATTAATTAAGGAGCAGCAATATGGAAGACAAACAAACTTTTGCAGTGGGAGATCGAGTCGAGCAAATGTGCGCGACTTGTGGTGAGGAGCGCGGTCACATCGTCGCCTCAATGACCAAAGCCGGGAAAATTACACGCGTCAGTTGCCCGATTTGTGGCTCGCGGGTTCCGTACAAGAGCGGCACGACGCGTCGAGCGTCTACCAAGGTTGGCGCGCCTTACGATCGCGCGCGCACCTATCGCCGCGGGCAAACCATCATGCATCCGACCTTCGGCGAAGGAGAAGTAACGGCGATTATTGAGTCAGGTAAGATGGACGTGCTGTTTGCGGATCGCATGCGCCGGCTAATCCACTCGGTTTAGCCTTCGCTATACGCGTCGCTTAGTTTGCGGAAGTGATAACCCATTGCTGCCATCCGCAGCGATTCCGCAAGTCTATTGTGGTGTTTGAAAAGCGTTTGCGTTAAGAAGCGCCAGAATTCTTTCCGCTCACGATCGATTACTCCCAACCTGACCAAAACACGCGTCAGGGAGGCGAGGGAGTTGATGACGTTGTAGTGATTCGGCTCGGTGAATTGCTGGGCCGTTCGCTTCATCGAAGCGAGCACTCGCTCGTAGTATTCGCGCGGACTATAAATGGTCCGCATGATCGTCTGATAGCCCTGCACCAAAAACGCGGGGTCCATTCGAGTCTTAAAATTCAATGTGCAGACCGTATTGTTTCCGGAAGCTTCACCCAGTAAGCGTCCTTCGCGTTCCAGTCTTTTCCAGAGCTGCGTCTCGGGAAGCGCATTTAGCAATCCCACCATCGCGAGCGGAATCGCACTCTTGCGAATGAAATCGATCTGCCGCTCAAAGATGTCGACTGGATCATTATCAAATCCAACAATAAAGCCGGCCATGACTTCCATTCCGTAACCCTGAATTTTCTTAACGGAACTCAGCAGGTCGCCGCGGTTTTGCGACTTCTGCGCTTCGTGCAGGCTCTCTTCAACCGGCGTTTCAATGCCGATGAACACGCGCCGGAAACCGGCATCGCGCATGTTGGCCAGCAACGCTTCATCGTCGGCGAGATTCAGGCTTGATTCGGTAATCAGTGAAAAAGGATAGCCGTGCTCCTTCTGCCATTTTGCCAGGTCGGGCAGCAGTAGCCGGACGTTCTTTTTGTTGCCGATGAAATTGTCATCAACGATGAAAACTGTGCCGCGCCAATTCAGATCGTATAGGGCATCGAATTCCGCCAACATCTGCTGATTGCTTTTTGTCCGCGGTACGCGCCCGTAGATTTCGATGATGTCACAGAACTCGCACGAGAAAGGACAGCCGCGCGAATACTGAACCGACATCGCGCTGTAACGTTTGAGGTTCGCCAGTTGAAAGTGGGCCATCGGCGTTTCCGACAACGGCGGACGCTCGGCGGCCTGGTATGTGCGCTTGGCTTCACCCCGCGCAAGATCCTCGATAAAGACGGGCAGGGTGGTTTCCGCTTCGCCGAGAAAGATGTGATCGGCTTCGGGCAAGTCTTCGATGGTGGTGGTTACGTATGGGCCACCGAGCACCACCCGTTTGCCGAGTGTCTTCGCCCGTCGCACGACATCTCTGAGAGATTCTTTCTGCACCAGCATCGCCGTGGCGAATACCATGTCCGCCCACTCAATATCCGAAGACTTCAACGGCTGCACGTTCAGATCAACCAGTCGTCGCTCCCACGACTGTGGCAGCAAAGCCGAGACCGTCAGCAGTCCCAGGGGCGGAAACGCGCAACGCTTTCCCTCGAACGGCAGCGCGTGCCGAAAACTCCAATACGTATCGGGAAATTCAGGGTTGACCAATAAGACTTTCATATTTCTCCGCCTGTTGTCTTTCCAGCAAACACGATCCACAAAACCAATCGCGCCGCGCACGGGCGGCGGATATAACCAATCGAGAGCTTGTCGCTCCGCAAGGACGTGATGGCTTAACGGCGCGATTTTCCGTTCTTATCGCGACCCATCGTCAGCACATCGCCGGGCTTACACTTTAGCGTTCGGCAGATCGACTCGAGGGTATTAAACGTAATCCCCTGCGCTTTGTCTTTCTTAAGCCGCCACAACGTCGTGTGGCTGACGCCGGTTTCTTTAGCGAGCCAATAAAAAGATCGTCCACGAGCTTTTAGTAAATGATCGATATGAACTCTGATCACTGCACCTTTTCTACTAACGTCTGGGAGCATACACCTATGCGTCATCCGTGTCTAATATTAATTGATGAAATATATCTCGTGTTTGACATATATTGCGTATGGCTGTAATATTTGTTACAGATAGAGTGCCGGCTAACTCCGTCCTCAGCTCTTCTGGAATTCTCCAGATTATCTGAAGTCAACAGCTGACTGTCCGCGGACTTAGACTTGAAATGAGTCCGGCCCGTTTTCGTCTATCTGAATGAGTTGCGGGACACCAAATGATCGTTTGTGAATTCTGCCAGCATTATACCCCAGGCGGGGAATGCCGATTAGGTCTCAACCTTCCCAAGACAATGAGTTGCCGCGAATTCAAACCGGGAATTGAAAAGTTTTGCGCGGATCCAAAAGATTTCGTAAGTGAAAACCAGATTGTTCAGATGGCTACCTTCTTTGGCTTTCAGCGAACAGAGCTCAAGAAGATCAAAGCCATGGCTGCGGGCGAAGCAAAACGCTCGCTGGCAGCCTGTTGAAAAGCATTAATAAGAAATGAAGACATCGCTGAGTACGAAGTCACAGCCCGGCAAGAAGGGCTTGAATTGGGGAACGGCCATTTTCCTCGTTACGGCTCACATCGCTGGAATCGCAGCGTTATTTTTCTTTAGCTGGCCTGGGGTGATTACCGCCCTGGTTCTGTACTGGGTCGGCGGCAGTCTCGGCATTGGGATGGGCTTTCATCGGCTTATCACTCATCGCGGCTACCGCGTACCAAAGCCAATCGAGTACTTCCTGGTCGTCTGCGGAGCGCTGGCGCTCGAAGGCGGACCCATTCAATGGGTCACCACGCATCGGATTCATCATGCGCACACGGATCGAGACGGCGACCCACACACGCCGCGCGACGGCGGCTGGTGGGCGCACGTCGGTTGGATCTTACGCGGTACTGCGCAGGATCACGACCAAGCGACCCTCGAGCGATACGCGCCAGATCTGATCAAGAATCGATTCTACGTATGGCTTGACCGCTTCTATTACGTTCCCTTAATCATTCTCGCAGTCTTGCTGCTCGCCTTCGGCGGCTGGAGTGTCATGCTGTGGGGAATATTTTTGCGCGTCACGCTGGCGCTCCACGCGACCTGGCTGGTGAACTCAGCCACTCATATGTGGGGCCGGAAGCGCTTCGACACGGGTGAAGATTCACGGAACAGTTGGTGGGTAGCATTGCTTACCTTTGGCGAGGGCTGGCACAACAACCACCATGCTCACCCGACATCCGCGCGTCATGGACTCAAGTGGTACGAAATTGATTTCAACTGGTGGGGCATCCGCGTGCTGCAATTGCTGGGCTTGGCCCGGGGTATAAAGCGGACCCGTTTCGATTCGGCAACAGCGGCCTGGCGGCTGGTCCGCGGTAAGAGCAAGAGGAAGCGTTCGTTTGCGAATGCGCAAACCGGGCGCGCTTAATCAATGCCTAAGATTATCTGGTCATGTTCTCACTGTGGAAAGGTTCTACCAATCTGGCAATTCAAATGCACCAATTGCCTTCGGCTCGCGCTCAGCTGGCTGCATCTGATCGTCGTGAGCGCAATAGCCTTGTCGGTGCTCTTCGTTGTATTAAGGCGGATCTAGAAATGAACGGCCTGCGCGTCTACATCGAGGCCGACGGCGACGGAGCCGAGACGCGCCGCACCCGATCCGTGTTCTACAGCCGGCGCGAAGATGGTCCATACTACAGATGGGTCTACGACGATGTCATTCGCCAATGGCGAGTAGGACGTGTGATGAAATCGGCAACCCTGGCCAAATCACTGCTAGCGGCCGCCTGGAAAACCTTACCCGTCACGCTGCAGAGAAGCATCGTCGAACATTATCAGGATTGACATACTCAGAAGGAGATTCTATTGGCAAAAGATGATTTGATTCCCGCGGAAGGCACAATTATCGACAAACAGCCGAATGCCTTTTTCAAAGTTCAACTCGACAACAGTTCCCATGTCGTGTTGGCCGCCATCTCTGGCAAAATGCGCAAGCACCGCATTCGCATTCTGGTCGGCGATCGCGTCAGTGTCGAAATGTCGCCCTATGATCTATCGCGCGGACGGATAACCTATCGCTATCGATGAGAGTCTCGCGAATAGATCTACTCGATTTTCTTAATGCTACCAACAAGCTTCAAGTACTCATCGGAGTGCTTTTCAATCAGGTCCGGAGCGGCGAAAGTTAGAATTATCAGAGGCTTTTTCGCGCCGAGCACATCGACGCTCCATGCAATGGTCGCTCCATTTACTTCACCAGTGCCATTCTGCGAATAGTGCGACATGCCGTTGTGCGTATCCTGTGTGGGCTTATCTGTCGTCTTGATGTTCTTGATCGTCTTATCCAACTCTTTATCAAGATCCTTGACCGCCGCATCGAACGTACCCTCGTCTGGAACCCAAAAGACCACTTGCAAGCTGTCGTCTGCGGACGAAACGGTGATGACGTCGGCATCCGGCTTCGCCTTCCAGCCTTTCGGCAGCTCGGATTGAACGCCGGCTTCTTTATGCGTGAACTTTTCGACGTCCTGACTGGCGACTCTCGATTCCTTTCGCGCGTTCGCTGAAACTCCTCCTAACAGCAAACTGACGAGTGCAATGCAGATCGTGATTGCGAGTTTTTTCAAGACTGTCTCCTTTTTGATTAGATGTCTGATGACTTACGCTGCGCGCCGTAACGAAGCTGGAGCGTTCTTGATATCCAGTTCCTTGAGCAGGTAACCCGCGCCGCCGAACTTGTCGGCGATGAACAGAACGTAACGAATATCGACTGAAATCGCCCGGTCCTTCGCGTCATTATAAAAGAAGTCATTTCCCAGGCCTTCGTAATTACCATCAAAGATTATTCCCACCTGCTCGCCGCGTCCATTCATAATCGGCGAACCTGAATTTCCGCCAATGATGTCAGTTGTCGAAAGAAAATCGACCGGTACATTTTGGCCGTCGGGCGTTGCGTATGGACCAAAGTCGCGCGCGCGATAAAGCTGCTTGAGTTTCTCGGGCGCGTCAAACGGCTCGCGACCGGTATCTTTCTCGATCACGCCGGAAAGATTTGTGAACGGTTGATAAACAGCCGCGTCATGCGGCACGTATCCCTTCACTTCTCCATAGGAGAACCGCAACGTGCGATTCGCGTCGGGATAGGGCTTGTTGCCACGCATTTCACGCATTCCACTCAACAGCAGCGGGCGCCATCGCGCGACGGTGCCGTTAAAAGTGCGCGTGCGAGCGTCTGCATCTGCTGTCAATACCTTTAAGTCATTCGCCAAATCGACAAGCGGATCGTGCAAGTCTCGCAATTGCGCGGCCGACATGTCGAACAGGGCATCCATGGATTTAGGCGATGAAAAGTTCTTGCTCTCAGCAATGGAACGTACGAATTCTTCTTCAGCTCGGACGCGAGCATCTCCGCTCAAAGTGCCAAAGCGCTTTTCAATCGGTTCAATCTTCTGGTCCGCCGGCAGCTCGGCAGCCTCACGCAAGAGAAAGGCGAGCACGCGTCGTTCGAAGCCGGGCATTCGCTCGCCGAGAACTCCTGGCACGGCCGCGTGCACTTGCACAGCAACGAGGGCAAGATTTGGATTGCGCTGCGACTGCGGTTTTTCCTTATCGGCGGCAACTGCGGCAATCACGCCGGCGATATCAAAGGTGTCGTCGACGCCGGCTATTTGCGCAAGCAAAGTGTCGCGCGGCTGAGTCTTTGCCAGTTCTTCGTAAGCTTTCTGTAACGCAGGCAGGACTTCCCCATATCTCTTCTGCCTGTCTGGACTGGCGTTTACCCAGCGCGTGAATTCCGTTTCGTCCTTCCGCTTTTGTTCGACGACTCGCTCACGTCGCAGCGCAGTAACCGAACCCTCGAAATCTTTCAGCGTGTTCGCGATGTCAAAGACTCTGCTTTGCAGTTTGATTTGCAGATCGCGATTCGCCTTCCCTTCTTCCTGCAACGCATCGATCTGTGCATGGAAGAGACTGATGAACAGCGGCATAAAAACATCCTGGTTGTATGCGACCGAATAGCTCTCACGATAGCGTTTGGTGGAACCTGGGTAACCCATCACCATCACGAAATCATTTTCTTTGATGCCGCCCATCGAGATTGACAGAAACTTCTTCGGTTTGTATGGCACGTTGCCCGCTGAGTACTCGGCGGGTTTGCCGTCAGCACCGACGTAGACACGCATGAAGGTGAAATCGCCATCATGACGCGGCCATTCAAAGTTGTCCGGGTCGCCGCCGAAGAAGCCAATGTTTTTCGGAGGAGCGTACACGATACGCACGTCACGCAGCGTAAGATAGGTAAACAAATAGTACGAAAGACCTTCGTTGAGCGGTAGTACCTGCGCGGTGATCCCCTCGTCGGGTTTAGCATTCGCCATTTGGATCGAGCGGATTTTCGCGCCAATCGCGCCGCTGCGCGTCTGCAAAGACATCGCATCAGTCACGCCGCTTAGAACTTCCGATGTTACGTCTTTCAGATCCTGGGTTATTTGGACCGTGTATTCCTTTGCCGGCAATTCTTCGGCGCGGTTCTTAGCGAGATAGCCATTCGTCGCGTAATCCTTCGCCGCGTCAGAAGCCGAAACCAGCGCGTCAAATGCGACGTGATGGTTCGTCAGCAGCAGAGCTTCGGACGACAGGAACTCGCCGGTTCCTCCATCAACAATGACGACGGCGTCTTTAATACTTGGGCCATTCGGATTGTAAATGTCGGTCAGCGGGATCTTCAGACCCATCTGCTGAAGTCTTTTGACCGGCAGATCATTCAACGTGTCCGGCAAGAACATTCCCTCGTCACCGAGGACAGAGACCGGAATGAACGTGGCAAACAGAAATAGAGAAATCAGGAGCGCTGTCGCGCGCGAATGATTCGAAGTCATCAAATAGATTCCTTTTTTGTTATTCGACGAGAAGAGGGATGTTAGCAGACGCGAAAAACGAATGCGAAACGAGAAGGTTTTCAGAACGAGGGTGAAGTTGCGGCGTTAGAAGTACCAATTTTAGTTGAGTCTTTGAATTGTAAAAACTGCCCGACCTAAAGTCGATACTCCAACTTCTCTTCGATTACTGCTTTTCAGCGCCGGGTAAGTAAGGCTTCGGATCAACTGGCTGATTATTGATGCGCACCTCGTAATGCAGGTGCGGGCCCGTCGATCGACCGGTCGAGCCGACAAGACCGATCACTTCGCCAGTGTTTACGGTCTGTCCCACCGCCACAGTGATCTTCGACAGGTGGCCATATCGCGTGGATAATCCGCTGCCGTGATCGACATAGACGACATTTCCATAACCACGCTGCCAACCGGCGATGGTCACTTTGCCCGAGGCGGAGACTTCAACGGGAGTTCCCCATGCTGCGTCGATGTCCTGTCCTTCGTGATACTCGTGGCCGCGCCCGGTGAACGGATTTCGCCGACCACCTACACCACTCTCGAGTTTTCCGAAGACAGGCCAAATTGAGGGCACCACGCCGCGCGAGCGCAAGAACGCTTCGTAGATGCGCATTTCACGCTCGAGCTTTTCAGTCTTTGCTTCCAAAGCTGCGAGCGCCGCCGCGCTATTAACCGGGCGTGCCGGTCCGCCCTGGCCGTGCGGAACAGGCGCGTCTTTATCCACGCCCGACACTTCGGCAAGTTTGCGCGAGGTGTCTTCAACGGCATCGACGCGATGGTTCAGGTTCTGAAGCTCTTGCCGCTGCCTGTCGTTTTCGGCTCGCAGTTTTTGGTTCTCGTGCTGAATGCGCAGGTGCTCAGCTTGCTGCGTCAGTCCGTAGAAGCCATACATCAATCCGCACAGAACCACGAACAGGCCGGCCGCGGAGGCTTTCAGCCAACGCTTGTGAACGCATATGCGGCGAATGTGTGCTCTCGATCTTGAAGTGCGGGCAACTATGAACGCATAAAACCGGTCGTCTCTGGTCATCTTCTGCTCCTGTCGATCGCAGCGCGCGCTTGAAAAACGGGGGCCGCTCTGCGACCGCAAAGTTACAGACGCCGACGGAGGGCGACTGAAAACTATTCAAATGTGAGCCTAAAACAAACGAACCTGCTAGAAGGTTCAAGCCCTGCTTGAAACTAACAGCGGACATCGATCTGAATCGCCGGGTACTTTCCGATTCGCGATTCGCGTCCTGGATTGCTGCTAGAGCGCGCAACCCTATCACACGGCAATGGCAGAAGGCAACCGCAAAAATGCACGCAGAGTGATATGGATCATGAGAGCCAGGAAGAATCGCAGGATGAAATGAAAAGAGGTGGTTAAGTTGACTATGACTCTTTGACGTTCTTGTCGCGGCACCAATCGCGGAGCATGGCCACCGCGATCGATACGAGGACGATGAGGAATGCGATCACAATAACAAACTTAACGATCGCAAATATAAGACCGAAAATAATGATCAATCGCTTAAGCAAGGCGAACCCAAAAATGATGGTTGCTGCGACTGCCGTACCCCGAGTAAGTGCTAATAGCATTCCCATAATATGTAGCCCAACTTATTACCTTGCGATTAAGCGAGCAATCAACGACGCAAGTTATCAGCTTGCGCGACGACCTACTTCATGCGTGCCGATCGCAGCTGGCGCGGACTTGCGTGAGTCGGAAAATCGCCGCCACCGAATCTTGCAGATTCAACACGCCAACTCGCGACCGGTGATGGCGGATTGGCTTCTACCGCACGCAATTCCTCCCGCCGCCGCCGGCGCTTCAGATAATCAAACAACATGTAAGAGCCAAGAATGACGAGCGCAACCGGCAGTGTTCGCCGGACGGGAAACTGAACCCCCAGCAGAGTGTGCGCCAGAAACACCGAACCTAACGCGACCAGAGTAACTCCCCAGGCGATTGGATTGCCGTAAAGCTGTCGCGTAATTGCGTCTTCCTCCGCGTCCGGCGCCAGACCCGCGCGCATAAGCTGCGCTGTGCGACACGCGTCAACCGCCGCAAACAGCCACATGCCAATCACGCCTAACACAAAAAATGTCAGACCGTCGGTGACAACGGCCATCTGAAAGAAGCTGGCAAAAATTGCAAAGTGCACGATCGCCTTTGACGTCTGACCGTTATACGCGGCTCCTAATCCCGGTACGAACAGAGAAAGGAATGTGGCAATGAATGGCGAGGTCTTGCGGCGAATCACCTGCGCATCAGTCGTACGCGACTGCTGATAACGGAGCATCTCGACTCCGGCAACAATACAATCCTGACAGAATGGAAATCCCCGGATGCGATGATCGCACGCCGGACAAAGCCCCCGTGCGCACTGGTTGCACTGAACGGTAGCGGCATTTCTTGTGTGGTACGAGCAGTTCATTAAAATCC